>JADZAS010000019.1 GCA_020852515.1 Phycisphaerales bacterium | reverse complement strand
GTGGTGGCGGCTACCATTCGTCGTTGGTCAAGCGGACGGCGGCGCTGGCTCTTGGAACACACGTTTCGGCGGCGCGGCCGGCCGCGGAAGGCGGCAACGGCATGAGCAGACCTGATAAACGTACCTGTCCCGTTTTCTTGCCACAGGGGACAATGGTTGCGCAGTGACTTCATATTCTCAGCCGACAGCGCGAGAGTGGCCATTTGCTGCCTGCTGCTTGGAACAGTTATTAGTGTACTTATTGCGATGTCTTGCGCAATGTATGCTCCACCCAATTGGCAGAAAGGCCGATTCTTGCCTGTAGGACGACACGAGAAAGTTTGGTGGACATCACATGTCCCGTCAGGATATGCAAGGTATCCAACAGCCGCCGCCCACTACGAGACTAGAGTTGGACTTCGCGCTATTTCTCTCACGTGGCAGCCCGAAGAGCACGGCATGGCAACGCAGACTGCGATCCGGGTCGAATCTGGATTCCCATTAAAATGCTTATCCGCACAGGTGTGGCGACGTAGCTTGCGGGATCCATTGGGTTATGACAGGACACTGCGGGGTGCTTGGCTCATTGAAAGAAGACATAATACTGGATATCACGAACAAATACTCTTGCCCATTGAGCCAATGTGGCTGGGGCTGGGTATCAACACGATTGTCTTTGGGTCAGGTATGCTACTTCTGGCGTCTATCTATCGTTGCGTGCATACAAGGCGCCGTCGTCATATGGGCCGGTGTGAGACTTGCGGGTATCCAGTGGGAAGTTGTTCCAATTGTACAGAATGCGGATCGCCATTGCGGCCCAAAACTCTAGGGACGCAGCCTTAGCCTTTCGGCCTGCTTGAATCATACTGGTCACGGCAAACGATGCTCGCAACAACGCCCTCACTAAGTGTGCCTTCGGTACCGGCTTCAGCAAGCCCTATGAGTACGAATCTCTAACACACACGTGGATTGCCGATGGCCGTGCGGTGCAAGGTCCTGGCCAAGCCACTTCTCGACGATTAACTGTGAAATTGGCCGCTCATGCCCGTCAAGCCACGGTGAAACTGGCATCCGGGGAAGAAACCGGGACAGGTACGTTTATTTTCGCTAGAGCGCTGTTCTTCGCGGGCGGCGCGGCTGGAACTTCTCTTGCCTCGCATCGCTCGACCGACCTTTGGCGGCCACGCCTGCCACGTGCTCCATCGCGGCGTCGATCGCATGGGCACCTTCGCCGGTGACGGCGGCTACCATTTCTTGTTGGTCAAGCGGATGGTGGCGGCGCTGGGTCTGAAGCACACGTTTCGGCCGCACGGCCGGCCGCGGAAGGCGGCAGCGGCATGAGCGGACTTGATAAACGTACCTGTGCCGTTTTCTTGCCCAGGCGAATGCAAGCAACTGACACAAAACGACTGCATCGCGATATTCCGACGTGGCGGATAGCAGGTCACCTACTGCGCTTCACGGCGGCCGGACTCATCATGACCATCATTAGCACGGTTGTGTGTGCCTTGTTTGTGTACATAAACCACGAAGAGAGCGCATATTGGAATGAAACGAGCACTATCGCATTTCAGTCAGGCGCATTTCGGCAAGTTGATGATGAATACGAGTTTCCAGATTATGTTCAACAGCCACCTGTTGATTCCGCCCTCCCGCCGTTCGAGGATCGCTATGCAATCCGGCGAGTTCGAGATCGACGCGGCTGGCCATGGCAGTGCATGCAGATGGAGATATGGGAGTCGAGGTGGAATAGCGTATCGGATCCTCTGGCGTATACGACGGGCGAGCAGGTAATCGATTTCGGCAGGGGCTGCTTGCTAATTGGATTGTCAGCACAAACCATTATTGACGACGCGTTCTGGACGCGACGAGCAAACGAAAGGCCATATATATTGCTTCCGAGCAAACCAGTGTGGCCTGGAGCGATCGGCGATGTTATATTTTATGCGATGCTGGCATACGTCGTGACAACTATTCGGAGAGAGTGCATTACATCGCTGCGCCGGCATCGCGGGCAGTGCCTTTCTTGTGGGTACGTATTGATCGCAACAGCTTCGGGAGCATGCAGCGAGTGCGGATCGCGATATGCCCAGCCATCTCGGGCGGATTCGTAAGAAGTGGTAGGCCAGGTGGAACCTGACATTTTGGCATGTGTCGGAGCAGTGGCGTGGCGCTTCGGTTGTGCCGGGCGCTTCTCTCGCCCCTTTGGGGCTCTGATCGTGTTTTGATGCTTTCCACGGGTTGCGCTCCGCCGCGGCGCGGCGGCGCTTCACGCGTGGCTACATTCTCTGACCCCGCCGGGGTCGAAAGTTCCGGGGGCAGCATCGAGAAGAAAGCGGGACAGGTACGTTTGTTGCAACAAACAACGGGGCAGGTACGTTTGTTGGGCAAGATATCAAGGGCATGGACGCAGTCGAACCACTCGTCGCGGCCCCGGTGAGGGTCGCGTCGATCAGGGGCTTGCGGCCCGCGCGATCGCTCGAAGGGAGCGCAGCGCTTCGGCCTGTTCCTTGATCTGCTTCTCCATGCTCACGCGGTCAGTGATGTTGCGGGCGATCTTGGACGCTCCAGTGACGCGGCCCTTCGCGTCGCGGAGGGGCGACACCGTGAGCGAGATGTTCACTTGCGTGCCATCCTTGCGCCGGCGGACCGTTTCATAGTGATCGATCGACTCTCCGCGACGGATGCGGCCGAGAATGTTGGGCTCCTCGCAGAGGCGATCTTCGGGAATCAGCATCGTGATCGGTTTCCCGACCGCCTCTTCCACGGTGAACCCGAACAGGCGCTCGGCGCCCTTGTTCCACGTCGTGATGTTGCCGTTCAGATCCTCGCTGATGATGGCGTCGTCGGAGCATTCAACGATCGCGGCCAGTTCATTCTGGCGCGCTGATGCCAGGAGCATCTGCTCATCGTGCCGCTGCACGAGCGCCATGACGCCCTGCTGGATGATGATGTCGAAGATGGCGTGGAAGGTGGCGGACTCGTCGACATTGAGCGGCCGCTTCATCTCCTGAGCGAGTTCGAGGATGACGACGCCTCTGAGAATGCGCACTTCCTCAAAGAGGTCCAGCAGGCCGTACTCCTGCACGAACCGGGCGACTCCGTGCCAGGGCGACACCTGCATGACGCCGAGCAGTTTCCGCGGCTCCGCGGACGCGAACGCATCGGCGGCGGCGGAGAGAATGGCGCCGATACTGTTCTCGAACTCCTTGAGCGTCAGTGCATCAAGGTGAGGCATCGCCGTAAGACTGACCTCGCGCCAGTGCTTAAGGATCGGGTCAATCCGCCCGCGGATCGCGCCCGCCAGCTCGGGGAACGGGTCATGGGCAAGATCGATCGCCACGCGGTTGAAGGTCGAGGCGGCGGTGCGTTCTGGGGTAGGCATGGGGCTCTCGTGGGAAGGCGAAGAGCGGTGGGCCCGAACGCTTTCACGCAATGGTATTCGCCCCACGGGAAAGTTGGTAGGTCAGGTGCAACCTGACATTTAGGCGTGTGTTGGAGACGTGGGGTCGATCGTGGATCGCGAAGTTGCTTTTTCATAACTTGGCTTCGGGCGGCAGCGGATGCCGTGGTCCAGAGGTGGGCTTGCTGGCCTGAGTCTGATCGAACTCAGGCCAGGGAGCCTCGCTTGACTACGGCACCACCGTTTATGTTCCGCGGGTTGCGCTTTGCTGTGGCTCGGCGGCGCTTCCTGCGCCGGGCTTGGTGTGCGCGAGTGGGGCGGGGGGAGTTGGCGCATCGCGTGATATGATCGGGCGATGCGCAAGCGGCTGCGGAGCATCCTGAAGTGGGGCTGCACGGCGGCGACTGTGCTGCTGCTGGTTGTGTGGGTGGGGAGTGCGTGGTGGGTTGTTACGATCGTGAGCAACCCGAATGGCATTATCTCATTGCGGTTTGGGACTTTCACCGTCGTCTGGCGCGATCCCGCCGTTCCGACGACGGCGTGGTCGATCCACGGCAGTCCGCCGCAGCGGCCCGAAATGCAATGGTCGTTTGTGTTTGATGCGACCACGACGTATAGCGGAACGCGATTTCGCGGAATTGAGATTCCTCTCTGGACGGCAGTGGCAACGGCGGGTGCGGCGGCCGGCTGGTTCTGGTACCGCGACCGTCATCGCGCTCCGGGGCTGTGCATCAAGTGCGGCTATGACCTGCGCGGAGCGGACCACGCGGTGTGCCCTGAGTGCGGCGCGGCGGCGCCACGAGAATTGAACAGGAGAACATGAAGCGGCGCGGGCGCAGCATCCTGAAGTGGGCGTGCACGGCGGCGACTGTGCTGCTGCTGGTTGTGTGGATCGGGAGTGCGTGGTGGAGGGCGAGCTTCGTGCGCTTGCCTATGGGGCTCTTTCAGGTACACGCAGGCGTGGTCTGCATCGGCTGGAATGAGCCTTGGTCAATGATCCCCGTGGACGTTTGGTCACGGCGTCCGCAGCGACATGCGATTCCTTTCTCGTGGTGGTTCGATGGGTTCAGAGACACACGGGGCGGGCTCACGCACACCTTCGTCGTTATTCCGATCTGGGCGCTGGTCGTACTAGCTGCAACGCCGACGATCTGGCTCTGGCGCGGCGATCGCTCGAAGCAAGTGGGGCTCTGTTCCAAGTGCGGCTACGACTTACGAGGAGCGAACCACGCCGTGTGCCCTGAGTGCGGCGCGGCGGCGTCGGGAGAGGCGAGCCTTCGACGGGGCTCAGGTCAGGCAGCAGAGAGTTGAGCGGAAGAAAGCGGGGCGGGCGCCCTGGGTTGACCGAGGTTCTGGGAGGGAAGGCCACGCGATAGCGCGAGGTTCAGACCACGTTGAGCGTCGTTCGCGCGAACGGCGTGGCCTTCCGGTCGCCGAGCCTCCCTGCAGACCACGGCACCCAATGCGCTCCGTGATTGCCCTCGCTCAGAGCGCCGGGTCGTCTTCGAGCATGCGGATGTCGATGCGCCAGCCGTCATCGAGCGACGGCGACTCGGTGCTGAACTCAGCGGGATCCACCTCGGCGTCGTTGATCGTCGTGTTCGCCAGGTCCACCTGCACGGTATCGCCGCCGCGCTCGGTGATCAGGGCCCGGCCGGGCAGGAGGGTCTGCGGGTCGTACCAGAGATCGACCATCTCCAGATCATCGTCGGCGTTGCGAGCGGTCAGGCGCAGGCGGTAATAGCCCTTGAGGCGGTCGGCCTCATCGGTTTCGGGTTCGAGCAGTTCGGCGGTGAATCGTTTGAGGATGGATTCGCGGCCCTGACCGATGGGAAGCGGCAGCGGGCCGTCGATGGCCATGGGGTCCATCTCCTGGCCGGGGCGGACGACCTCGCGCTTGATGAACTGCTTTTCGTCGTTGAGGCGTTCGACGAGGTAGCGGCCGTCGAAGATGTAGTCGCGGCTCTGCTCTTCGAGGCCGCGGCTGCTGATGAACTGCGTGAACGAGACGCGGAACTGCTTGAGTTTGCGGTCCGGGGAGATGTGCAGCACGGCGGTGCCCTTGCGGACCTGCTTGTCATCGAGGAGGTCCTGCACGGTCTCGTAGCGGATGGTGGTGTGCAGCGTGTCGATCTTCGCGTCGGAGGCGGCGACGGCGTCGAGCAGTTGCTCGGCGGTGGCGAAGGATGGCGTCGCGGCGGGGGGCTCGCCTGCGGTGCTGGATGCGGGCGGCTGCGCGCCGACCAGCGCGATGGCGAAGAGAATGGATGCAAACCACGCCACGATGCGGCTCCTTTGCTATCGCGATCCTGCCGGGGCGGCCGGCGCGGTGTGCGTGCGGTCGCCCAGGGCGTCGAGGATCTCTTCGGATAAGACGCTGCTGGCGCCGATGTATTTCCATTCGATTTTGGCGGCGTAGAGGCTGACGAGCAGGGCGAGCCAGGCGCTGATGGCGGCCCAGCCGCGCCAGATGGCGCCCTCGCCGGCCGAGGCGCCGGACCAGAAGTGGAGCATCATGGCAACGGAGGTGAAGACGATGGCGATAAAGCCGTAGCGGAAGGCCTTGAGTTTGTACGAGCGGGCCCGCTGGCGTGCGGTGGCGTCGCGGTAGCCGTGCTCTTCGATGGCGCTTTGCACGAACTTGCCGCTGACGATGAAGTAGGTGTAGATGATGGAGTGGACGGTGAGGGAAAAGAGCCCGGCCATGCCGACGAGCAGGTCGAACTGCCGGCTCCAGGACGAATCGCGGGCGATGAAGTGGCCCCAGACGATGACGACGGCGAGCAGGAGGAGATTGGAGACGGTGAGCTGGAGCAGGAGGCGCTTCATGTCGGCCCAAGGGTAGGGGGGGCGTCGCGATCCGTCCGCGAGGCGGCGGCGCCGCGGGATTCGAAAAAGCCGCGAAGGATGGCGGCGGCGGCGAGGGCATCGCGCCGCTGCTTTTTCTGCTTGTGCGTCAGGCCGGTGCGGGCCATGGCTTCGTCGGCGGCGAAGGAACTGAGGCGCTCGTCCTGGAGATGGATGGGCAGGAGCACCGCTTCGGCGAGGCGCTCGACCAGGGCGGCGATCTTTTTCGCCTGCGGGCCGCGCGTGCCATCCATGTTGAGCGGCAGGCCGACGACGAGTTCATCGGGCTCGTGCTCTTCAATGAGCAGCGCGAGGCGATCGAGCAGGGCGCTCTCGGCGGCGACTTCGATTATGCCCAGCGGGCTGACGATCCAGGTCTCGTCGTCGCCGAGGGCCGCGCCGGTTCGCTTGTCGCCGATGTCGAGGCAGAGGTAGCGCATGATGAGTCTCAGAGTAGGGCCGCGGACCGGCGGCCGGACATGCGGCGGGCGGCGCACAGGCCGATGGCGATCGCGTCGGCCACGTCGGGCGGGTGGGGCATCTCGCGCAGCCGACACTGCGCCTGCACGGCGATCTGCATCTGTCGTTTGCTGGCGTGCCCGTTGCCGGTGATGGACTTTTTGATCTCGGTGGCGCCGAGTTCGTCGATGTCGATGTTGCGCTGCCGGGCGGCGAGGAGGATGACGCCGCGCGCGTGGCCCATCTTGATGGCCGTCGTGGGGTGCGCGTAGTGGGCGTAGAGTTTTTCCACGGCCATGCAGTCGGGGCTGAGTTGATCGAGGATTGAGCCGAGGTCGGTGAGCAGTTCGAGCAGCCGGCTGGAGACGGGCTCCGAGGCGGTGAGGCGGATGACGCCGGCTTCGATGAGCGTGGGTTCGGCGCGGCCGGGCGTGATCTCCACGCAGCCGTAGCCCGTGAGCCTCAACCCGGGATCGATGCCGATGATCCGCATGCGCCTTTACGATACGGCCGTGGGCTCGTTGCTGCGCGTGGCCGGCTGCTGATCGCGAAGGATTCCGCTCCGGCGCAGCACTTCGTCGGACTCGAGCCGGCCATCGCGCAGGCGCACGATGCGCTCGCAGCGGCTGACTACCTTGTCGTCGTGGGTGACGAGGAAGATGGTCAGGCCGCGTTCGTGGAGATTTTGCAGGACGTCGAGAATGGTCTCGCCGGTTTTGGAATCGAGGTTGCCGGTGGGTTCGTCGGCCATGATGATGGCGGGCTCGTTGACGAGAGCGCGGGCGATGGCAGCGCGCTGCTGCTGCCCGCCGGAGAGTTCGCTGGGCCGGTGGTGGAGGCGGTCGGCCAGGCCGACGAGTTCGAGCTTGTCTTTCGATCTCCGATGGCGCTCCGCTGGAGGAATGCCCTGGTAGAAGAGCGGCACCTCGACGTTCTCGAGGATGGTCAGCGCGGGAATGAGATTGAACGCCTGGAACACGAAGCCGATCTTGCGGCCGCGGATCGTGGACAAGCCGATGTCATCAAGTTTGGCGACGTCTTCACCATCGAGGACGTAGCGGCCGGAGGTGGGGCGATCGAGGGCGCCCAGGAGGTTCATGAGCGTGGATTTGCCCGAGCCGGATGAACCCATGATGGCGACGTATTCGCCGCGCTGCACTTCGAGATCGAGGCCCTTGAGCGCTTCGACGAGTACGGAGCCGTCGGGCTTGTAGTAGGTCTTGGTCAGGCCCGAGAGGTTCGCGATGATCTCGCGGCCGTCTGGTTCGGCCCGGCCGTTTCCGTTTGATGAATGAAGCGACATTCTGCCAAGTGTACCGGCGAAGCGGGGCCGGGGTTCGGCGCGGCCTGAGAATCGGACGCTCACCTCACGACTCAGCGTCGGCCGCCAGCTGGAGGGCGGCGAGCGCGCTGGCGGTGTCTTCTTCCTGGTGGAAGAGGCGGTCGAGGTGGGTGACCTCAAGCACGGAGGCGATGCTGGAATTGATCGAGCACAGGCACAGCCGGCCGCCACGGCGGCGCGCCGCTTCGCGCACGCGAAGCAACTGGCTGATGTTTGAACTGTTCAGGAACCCCACCGCGAGAAAATTGAGCACGACGTCGCGCTGCTGAACGTGCGCTTCGAGACGCTCGGCGAGCACGAGAAGATCATCGCTCAGGAGCGGTTCGTTCTGGAGATCGACCACCAGAACCTGCTCCGACCACTCAAGAATCGCCATGCCAAACCTTGTCTGGAGTTTCGCTCGGGCGGCAAGTCAGCGTGGACTGTCAGCCTTCGTCGTCCTCACTGTCTGATTCCACAACCTTCGCCACGGCGATCAGGCGATCGCCTTCCTTGAGGTTCGTGACGCGAACGCCCTGGGTGTTGCGCCCGATGCGGCTGATCGACCTGGCCGCGATCCGCACCACCATCGCCCATTCGGTCACCAGCAGCACGCTGTCTTCTTCGCGCACGGCCAGGATAGCCACGCTCCTGCCGTTGCGCTGCGAGACCCGAATGTCGCGGCGTCCCTTGCCGCCCCGCGACTGCACACGCGTGGTGCCGTCGTCGGACTGAACCAGATATTCGGCCATCGCGGTCCGTTTTCCGTAACCAAACTCGGTCACCGTCAGCAGATCGCACGAATCGTCGGCGATAATGAGGCCGATGACGTGATCGCCCTCCTCAAGGTTGATGCCGCGCACGCCGGCGGCGGTTCGGCCCATGACGCGCACGTCCTGCTCGCTGAAGCGGATGGCCATGCCATTGGCCGTGGCCAGCAGCAGGTCATTCTCGCCCGAGGTGAGCACCATGCTCATGAGTTCATCGCCTTCGCGCAGGCCGATGGCGATGATGCCGCTTCGGTTGACGTTGCGATAGTCCTTGAGCGCGGTGCGCTTCACCGTGCCGTTGGCCGTGGCGAAGACGAGGTAGTCCTCGCGCTGCTCGAAGTCTTTGACGGGAATGAACGCGCGGACGCGCTCGCCTTCGCGCAGGTCGATGTAGTTGACGATCGGGCGGCCCTTGCTCGTGCGGCCCATCTCCGGCGCTTCGTACACCTTGATCTTGAACATGCGCCCGGTGTCGGTCAGGCAGAGCAGGTCGTCATGCGTGGAGGCGACGAAGAGATGCTCGATGAAGTCGCTGTCCTTCTTTTCGGATCCCTTGATGCCGCGCCCGCCGCGGCCCTGCTCGCGGTACGTGTCGGCCGGCAGGCGCTTGATGTAGCCTTCATGGCTGATGGTGAGGACGACGTCTTCGACGGCGATGAGATCGGCGTCGTTGATGTCCTCGGCGGACTCGACGATCTTGCTCCGACGCGCGTCGCCGTACTTTTCGCGCATCTCGATCACGTCTTCGCGGATGATGTCGAGCACGAGCCGGTGGTCGGCGAGGATCGCTTCGTAGCCTTCGATCTCGCTGACGATGGCCGTGTAATCGCCGGTGAGCTTTTCGATCTCGAGTCCGACCAGCTGGATCAGTTGCAGGCGGCCGATTGCTTCGGCCTGGACGCGGGTGAGCGCCACACCGTCGGCGGCGCGGGCCAGCAGTCGCTGCGGGATGCGCGGCGCGTACTTGTGATCGGGCGCGATGCGGAAGCTCCGATCCATGAGCCCCTCGATGGCTTCGTCTCGCGTGGCGCTGCTGCGAATGAGCCGGATCACCTCGTCGATGTCGCACACGGCGTAGATCAGGCCCTCGAGAATGTGAGCCTTCTTGCGCGCTTCCTTGAGCAGGTGCGACGTGCGGCGACGGATCACCTCTACCCGGTGATCCACGTAACAGTCAATCATCTGTCGCAGCGTGAGGGTGCGCGGCTGGTGGTTGACCAGCGCGATGTTGATGATCGAGAACGTCGATTGCAGCGGCGTGAACTGGTAGAGCTGATTTTCGACGATCGCGGGGTCGGCGCCCTTCTTGAGTTCGAGCACGACGCGCGTGCGGCTCTTGCGCCCCGACTCGTTGCGGATCGACGAGATGTCCTTGATCCGGTCGTTCTTGACCGCGTCGGTGATCTTCTCGATGAGCGAGTTCTGCACGAGGTGGTAGGGGATCTCGTCAATGACGAGCTGCTGCCGGCCGCCGGGCCGATCCTCCACGTGCACCACGCCGCGCACCACGGCCCGGCCGCGCCCGGTGGCATAGGCGGCGCGGATGCCGCTGCGGCCGCAGATCAACCCGCCGGTAGGGAAGTCCGGGCCGGGCACGATCTCCATCAACTCGTTGAGCGAGATCTCAGGATTGTTGATGACCGCCTCGATGGCGCGGCAGATCTCGCCGAGGTTGTGCGGCGGGATCGAGCACGACATGCCCACCGCGATGCCCGTCGAGCCGTTCACCAGCAGATTGGGAAACTTGCTCGGCAGGACGACCGGCTCCTGGCGCGTGTCGTCGTAGTTGGCCTTGAAAGCGACGGTGTCGAGTTTGAGGTCCTCGAGCATGTCGCCCGAGGCTTCGGTCATGCGGGCTTCGGTGTATCGCATGGCGGCCGGCGGATCGCCGTCGATCGACCCGAAGTTGCCCTGCTTGTCCACGAGCAGGTAGCGCATCACCCAGTCCTGGGCGAAGCGAACCAGCGTGGGGTAGATGACCGCCTCGCCGTGCGGGTGGTAGTTGCCGCTCACGTCGCCGCAGATCTTGGCGCACTTGCGGTGTTTGGCGCGAGCGCCAAGATTGAGGTCGTTCATTGCGACGAGGATGCGCCGCTGCGAAGGCTTGAGACCGTCACGGGCGTCGGGCAGGGCCCGGTCCATGATCGTGCTCATCGCGTAGGTGAGATACGAGTCCTGCAGTTCCCGTTCAATGTTCAGATCGACGATCTGATCCGGATTCGGCTGGTCGGGAAGCAGGGGAGCGGTGGGGGTTTCAGCCATGAATGGGGGGCCTCGATCGGTCGCTTCTGGACCTGAAAACCAGTGCCCGCGACGGGAGGCGCAGGCTCATGAATGATAGGCCCGGCGGCTCAGTTTTTCGCTGTACGTGGCTTGCGCCTTTGCCCCGGCGAACGGCTCACTCAGACGGCGCCGCGACCGGCGAGGAACGCTAGAAACTCGAGGTTGCCGCACCGGCCTTTCGACGCACCGCCACGTATGGGAGAGACGACAAGTCCGAGCACCGGCGCGACGGACGCGGCCAGGTCATCCGCCACGCGCCGGGCGATGCGCTCGGCTGCATCATCTTCGAGCACGCCGCGATCCAAGGGTTTGGCGCCGCGCTGCTGGCCGCTTGCGGACTGCTCGTAGTGGGGTTTAATGAGCGTGATGATCCGCCCCTCACTTCGTCCACCCAGCCATCGCAGCGCCGCGGGCACGATGAGCCGCTGCGGCGTCCAGCCCGCGTCGATTACCACGAGGTCAACGGCTTCGTCCGGCGGCGCGGCGTGCAGCGCGTTGGTGCGCTCCATGACCACGACTCGATCATCCCGCCGCAGGTTGTAGTCGAGCATGCCGTAGCCGGTGTCCACGGCGTAGACGCGGCGGGCGCCGTGTCGCAGGAGGCAGTCGGTGAATCCGCCGACGTTGCAGCCGAAATCCGCCGCAATCAGACCGGTGCAATCCAACTTGAACTCGCGCAGCGCGTGTTCGAGTTTGAGTCCGCCGCGCCCGACGTAAGGCCTGTCAGACACGACGCCTCACTCGATTCCCATGATGGACACGCCGAGCCGCTCGGCGGCGGCGATGACCTGCGGCTTGTCGATCAGGATCACGCGCCGCACGCCCAGCGCGATGGCCCGCCCGCCTGCGGCGTGGAAGCGCTCAATCGTCTCCACGCCGATGGTGGCTACGTCGGCCCTCATGTCGTGATCGCGGGCAGACGCCTTGAGCAGCACCCACGGCCGGCGGTCACAGATGGCGCCGGCTCGCTCAATCATCCCGTTGGTTCCTTCCGCGGCTTCCACGGCGACGACGTCGCGGCCGCGCACCGCGATCGCCTGCCCCACGCCCAGCGCCAGCACCTGTTCGAGAAGCGGCCAGCCGAAGTCGATGTCGCGCTGCAGTTCTGCAGTGGGGGAGGTGCGCGCCATCAGGCCCGCCGACGCGAGATGATCCGAAATGTAGGTCCGACTGTCGATGAGCGTGACTCCATTGCGGCCCAGTTCATCCGCCAACGCCGTGAGCACGGCCGGCGTGCGCCGGTCGTGGCGAAGGTAACGATACCACAGCATGATGGCCCGCCAATCCGGCGGGTGGCGCAGGAATTGAAGACGAGCGAACTTCCGCTTCTGCGAGACGCGGCCGACCATCACCGCTTCGCGCACCTGCCACCTGTGAAACGTCGCAATCCACCGGCCCAGGCTCGTCAGACCGACTTCGCGGAACGAATCGCAACGCTCGGGCAGAGCCGCGTCGAACTGACCGGCCAGCCCGATGGCCGCGACGCGCCCACCTGCAGCGCGAATGCCGTCGGCCACGAGCAGGGGAAGCCTGCCCTGGCCGGCGATCAGGCCGATGCTCTCGAGCGGCTCTTGCTCACTCATGTGCAATGTTAGCGACCGGCGGAGCATCAATGAAAGGGGGCCGGCGCTGGGCCGGCCCCCCGGATGATCGATAGTCGCGGCGCGAGGATTACGGAGCGTAATTGCGCGACAGGTGCAGGTAGCGGAAGCCGCTGCCCGTCATGATCGTGCGGATCAGCGTGCCGTCCAGACCGTATTCATACAGGCCCGAATTGCTCGAAACGAGCAGGTTGCCGTTGCCGGCCTGGATGATGCCGCGTCCCGATCCGGTGATGGGGAACGTCGATTCCACGGTGCCGCTGGGGGTGATGATGGTCACGCTCTGCGCGGTGAACCCGGCAACGGCCACGCGGGGGCCATTGGTCGTGTTGATCAGCGTGGCCTGCTCGGGGAAGTCGATCGTGCCGTTGGGCAGGCCGCCGATGAGTTGGCCGCTCAGGTTGTAGACGTCCACCGTGTCATCGCCGAGGTCGCTGGCGACGAGCCGGTTCTGCACGTAGAAGACGTCGAAGAAATCGCCGGGGATGTTCTGCGAAAGCACGTCGCCGTTGCGGTCCCAGGCGAAGATGCCTGAGGCGGCAGCGCCGACGACGTAGCCGTTGGGCAGCAGGTTGATGCCGCGCAGGTTGTCGATGGGGGCGCTGATGTACTGGCCGATAAGCGAGCCGTTGGCGTTCATATGCCAGATGGTGTCTCCGGACTGGTCGCTCATCAGCAGCGTGCCCCCGGGGCCGTCGATGACGGCGATTCCCAGCGAAGAAAAGCTCACGTCAAACGTGCCGAGCGGGTCGCCGGTCGTGCGGTCGAGCACCTGCACGGTGTCGGCCGTTGCGTCGTTCATGAGGATTACCTGGCCCGAGGCGACCGAGCCGGCCGCGAACGTGAACGCGGCCGCGACCAGTCCTCGTGTGATGCGGTTGAACATATCTTCCACAACTCCTTCTGTGTCTCCCCAAGTCGCGCGTGCTGCGCCTGCTCGTGCTGCCCTTCAGCACGGCCAGGCAGGCGCTTGATTGACAGGCGCTCGGCTCGGGGACTACAGAGCCAGTATACAGGAAGCGAGGGCCGCCGGCGGGCCAATTCGCCGGAACCGGGCAGAAAAGTGCATCAGCCGAGGCGCTCCACGGCCTGCTCGGGCTCGCTGACGACGTCGAGCAGGGCAACGACATCGGCTGTCATAAAGCCTTCATCCACGCCGCGCTGGAGCATCGCAATCAGAGGATCGAAGTACCCGTTGACGTTGACGACGATAAGCGGCTTGTCGTGATCGCGCAGTTTGCGAGCAACGAGCATCTCGAAGAGTTCCTCGTAGGTGCCCACGCCGCCGGGCAGCGCGATGAACGCGTCGGCGAGTTCCTCCATCCGCTGCTTGCGAATGCGCATGGTGGGCACGATCTCGAGTTCATCGCAGGTCTCGCGGGCGTATTCGAGCGCTGCCAGTTTTTCGGTGATGATGCCGTGTACGCGCCCGCCATGGCGGTGCACGCTGTCGGCGACGCATCCCATCAGGCCGAAACTTCCGCCGCCGTACACGAGCATCAGGCCCGCGTGCGCAATGGCCCGGCCGAGCCGTTCGGCCGCGTCGAAATAGACGCGATCGAGGTCCTGGCTCGAGGCGCAGTAGACGGTTACCTGGCGGATTGGCTGGGGCATCGCAGTCTGAACAGCAGGGGCGATCGTAGGCCCGCCACTGGGCGGGCTGAATCAGGGCTCGGGCTGCTCCCGCCGCGCCAGCAGCGCCCGGACCATCTCGTCGGTCGCTTCAGGCGCCGCTGCGGCGCCCTCCAGATGGTGGCGCCAGGCCGGCCGAACACACGCGGCCGCTTCGGGAGCCTTGTCGTAGTAGCCCGCGACCTCGCCATAGTCTCGGTGACTCTCGTCGAGCAGACGCCGCACCGTTTCGCCCGCCTGCACGAACATCAGCGTGTGCGGCAGGTCGCGCCATGCTGCATCCGTGCGCGGCACGCCGTTTTCGACGAGTTTGCGGCGCAGCACCTGCAGAACCGTGTCCTGCGATTGCGTGGCGAGATCAAGCACGTGAATCGACTCGTGCAGCACGACTTCATCGAGCAGCGAGCCGCTCGCATGCTCGACGCCGATGAAACACACACCGCCTCCGCCGCGCTGGCGGTGGGTGAATCCCCCGGGGGCGGGCGACTCGGCCACGAGGTAGACCGGAACGGTCAGATCACTCACATTCATCGCCAGAGAGGTGGTGATGAACTCAAAGCACTGGTCCTGCTTCTTGAGAAGATCGCGGGTGAGGCCCAGCCGTGCGCGCTCGATCTGCTCGCGATGGCGCGGCCAGACGGTTTCCAGGAATGCGGGTTCGATCGCGCTGTAGGCAGTGGCGAGCGCCACGGCGCCATCGCGCAAGCGCACCTCGCCGCCGGATGCGGGCTTGAAAGACTCGGGCAGATTGCCGCACGCCGCCACGGCATCCGCAGCTGATGTGCATTGAGCCAAAAGCGGCTCGATGAGGCCCCAGCCGCGCTCGCCGCCGAGATCTGATTGGAGTCGCTCGGCCGCGTCGACTGCGGCGTTCAGCGCGGCCAGGGCGTGGGCATCTGCGAACGCCTCGCCGCGCGAGTACGCCGGCTCGTCACCCTGGGCCCGGATGTAAAAGTGCAGGTCGATGAACGAGCTTTCGCGCAGATCGAACCGCGCCGGATCGCTGGACGGCGCCGAAGGGCCGCTGGGCTGCGCGTGCAGCGGCGACACGAACGAGGCGAGCAGCACGACGCACGCGACCCTGGAGGTGAATTTCATCGACGAACCTCAACGGGCAGACCGGACGTGCGGCGAGTATACGGCAGGGTCGAGCCTACCGGCTTTGCAGTCCGGCCCGAAAGGCAAAGCCAGCCGACGCTATGCGTCGGTCCCAGAGCCGCCTGTGTTTAACATAACATGCATTATAGGACGATATGGATGGGGGCGGAAACGGCGGGGGTGGCGGCCGCAATGCACCAGTAACATGCTGATGTTACAGTGCTTACGCTGACCCACCCCTTGGCTTCCCGCTGATCGGCCCGCCTGATTCTACTCGATCTGCGTTTCCACGACGTTGCTCACCGCGGCCCGCTGGGCTGCCTGGAACCAGACCGTCCTTGGGTTGATGTTCGGGATCGGGAGGTTCCACGTCACGCTGCCGTTGGCATCAGTCGTCTTCGGGCTGCCCGCCTGGGTCGGGTTTCGCAGGCCAATGGTCACGTTGAGTTGAGGCACATACGTGCTTCCCAGGCCCTGCAGGCTATAGCCCAGATGGGTCTGCTCGTTGGGCCAGGCGCAGGTGACCGTAAACCGGCCGCTCTGGCCGCCGACGAGGCGGCTGACGGCGAGTTGCGGCTGGCCGAGGTTGCACTCCTCGTAGATCAGCGTGACGGTTGCCGTGTTCGAGTCGCCATTCGGATGCGTCCAGCGGAACGTGAGCGAATCCGTACCCGTCGCGTTCGGGCTCGCCTCGCAGACGCGGTACGGCCCGGGCGTGGTCGAGATGATCGTGGACTGGCTCGGCGGCGTGAGGACTTCGAACCCCAGACTCGGCGAGAACTGATTGAACGTGCCGGGCAGTTCGAGCAGGAACGGCTCGCCGGCAAGAACATATTTCGTGTAGCTGTGCGCGACGGGTGCGATGACCGTGGGCGCGCCCGGATCGTCCCAGACAAATTCGTGCAGCGGCTCGGTGCGCACCTTGCGGCCGTCGGTGTAGAGCACCTCGCCCTGCACGTACACGTCGCCGGCGCCGAGCGTGGCGCCGTAGATGAGAATCGGTTCGAGAGGCTGAGTCGTGGCGCCGAGCACGCGGCCGTTGAGAATGACGCGGAACTCGGCAATCGGCGTGCCAAACCCTTCGACGGTGAAGTTGAACCGGCTGTCGTAGTTGCCCGCGGAGCGGTTGCAACTGATCGATGCATTGCGGATGTTGTTGTTGATCATGATGCTGCCCACCCACCGGCCCGTCGCGCGCACGTCTGAGTCGTCGTAGGCGAGCACGCGCAGATCGTGGTAGCCGTCCGCGTACCGGCGCGTGTCCAGTGAGAACGTCCGATTGCGCCCGACGGATTGAACGAGCACGCCGTCGAGCAGCAGGTCGAAATGATCAATGCGAGCCGTCGGATGATTTGTCGTGGCGCTGGGCGTGAGTGTGATCACGCCGGAGACCGGATCGACGGGCGCATCGACGACATCGACCTGCGGAATGTAGGTGAACGGCTGCGTGATCGGGTCGCCCAGCAGGAGCAACTGGTACGGGATGTACGCCACGCTGCGCAGCACGGACTCGCCCAGCGTGAGCCCCTGGTAGTAGTACAGTTGCATCCGCGCCTGGGGGAATTTGCCCGGATAATTGCACGGCTCTTCGACGGTGCCGGTCGTGCCGCTGGCGCCGTTGGCGATCCAGCGCGACATCTTGGT
The DNA here is from genome assembly GCA_020852515.1 of Phycisphaerales bacterium. Lineage (NCBI taxonomy): Bacteria > Pseudomonadati > Planctomycetota > Phycisphaerae > Phycisphaerales > Phycisphaerales bacterium. The sequence goes on along the minus strand of JADZAS010000019.1, from coordinate 38,699 downwards.
CTGCGAGCCGTTGTCGAACGTGCCGGCGTAACTCGTCAGGTGATCGCAGTAAGCGCCGGGCAGGATCGTCATGTTGGCGCCTTCGATGTCGAGTGTGGCGGCGCCGGTCAGCAGGCCCAGTACATCCTGCTCGCCCGTGGGCAGCGGATCGCAGCATCGGTTCTCCGCCTGGCCGCCGCGCGCGAGGATCTCGCTGACAATGATCGGATACAGCCCATCGCGCGGCCCGCTGCGCGCGACGTCGTTGGTCTTCATGAAATAAAACGTGCCCAGCGGATGCGTGCCGTCGGCGGCGACGCTGCGATCGATCATGTCGAGCACTTCGCTCACCGTGTTGCCGCGCGTGCCGGTGTAACCGAGCATCGCGCCGATGAAGTAGCGTTCCGCGTCTGAGCGGTCGCTGGGCTCGCCGCTGAACCAGGCGATGTTGCTGTCGAACCCGAGCGGGATGTTGGTGGCGCTGAAGTAGCGATTGGTGCGCGTGGAGAAGTTGCCCCCTGCCCGGACCGAATCGGTGATGTGGGCCATGGTGAACGCCGAACTCGTCGCAAAGCGCGTCACCGGCGAGCACGAATCGCTCACCAGTCCCGGCGCAGTGACGAAGAAGTTGCTCCCGGGCGCGACGACGATGTAGTCGATGTGGTCTTCGAGTTGGCGATTGGCCAGCGAGCCGAGCAACGCGCGCACGTTCTCATCGGCGAACTGCTGGTAGTCGGCCGTCGCCGCCGTCAGGTAGAGGACGTTGCTCGCGGGGATGTCGCGGCGGAGGCGGTAGTAATTGCCCACCAGCAGCGAGTCTTTGTCCATGGGATTGATGATGAGCAGGACATTTTCCGCGCCGCCCGACGCCAGGCAAGGCGAAAGCCCTGCCATGGCGAGCCCGGCCCCCACTGCCATCACGCTTACGACATATCGGACCCGCGTGCGACTGAACCAGCCCATGACTCCCCTCCCCTGCAGATCGTTTGGCCGTCGCCCGTGCGCCCCAGCTTCGGCGGCGGCAAGAACAAGATACACGCATTTGCCCTGTGCTGCATCAGCAAATGCCTGTTTTTCGACACGATTGTGCACTTGTGCCCGCGCTGAACCCCACCCCGCGGCGGCCAACGCGCCAGTCGTCCGAGTTCCGCCTCGGATGGTTTTTCACACAATGGTCCTCGTCAGGATTCAAAATCCGTTATGATGAGCCTTCCTGCGTCCGGCCGCGGCAATGCGGTCGCCCAGGAGGAGGATTTTCCCATGCTCCATCGTCGCCGCGTCGGTCTGAGTGCCATTCTCGTTTCGGTCCTGGCTGTGTGGACCGGCTGCGCCAGCTGGGAGGGGTCGGTCGGGTCCGCCGAACGGGAAGGAGGCCTCAAACACGACGAGCCGCTCGCGGCCGCTCGCTTCCGCTACCAGCAGCGGCTCAGCGAAGACGGCACCGTGCCGGCCAACGCACTGATGCGGGCCAAAGGCCAGCGCGATCACCTGCTCGAGAATCCCATGGATGGCGCCGGCATCTCTCCCGACGCATGGACCTGGCTTGGGCCGGGCAACATCGGCGGCCGGCTGCGCGCCATCATCATTCATCCGGTTGATCCGAACACGATGTGGGTTGGCTCCGCCAGCGGCGGGATCTGGAAGACCACCGACGGCGGCGCCGCGTGGTTCCCCCTTGATGACTTCATGCCGTCGCTCTCCATCGGCTGCATGGCCATCGATCCGACCGATCCGAGCGTGCTTTATGCCGGCACCGGCGAAGGGTTTTTTGACGCGCTCGACGGCACGTCGAACACCGCCGCCATTCGCGGGGCCGGCGTCTTCAAGACCACTGACGGCGGAACCACGTGGAACCAACTGCCCGCCACCGCCGACGAGGACTGGTCGTTCGTCAACCGCATAGCTGTCGACCCTCGAGACCGGGACACGGTGTTCGCGGCGACGGCCAGCGGGATCTACCGCAGCTCCGACGGCGGCGGAGCGTGGACGCGGACGGCCACTTTCGCAGCTCTCGACATCCGCATTGACCCGAACGATTCATCGCGGCTGGTGGCGGGTGGCGATCATCACGCTCCGGGGCCGTACTACTCAACCGATGGCGGCTCGACGTGGCAGACTGCTACGGGCATTCCCGCGCCCGATCGCGTCGAACTCTCCTACGCGCCGGCCACGCCGAACATGGTCTACGCCTCGGTCAGCGACGGCGGCACGATCCGCATCTACCGCTCGACCGATGGCGGCGCGAGCTACGCGCTGCGCGGCAGCAGCATCGGCACCTATTCCGGATACAACAACACGATCTGGGTTGATCCGTTCAATTCTGACACGCTCGTGGTCGGCGGTATCTACATCTATCGCTCGACGAACGGCGGGACGTCCTCATCGCGGGTCTGGAGCGGCATGCATCCGGACTTCCACGTCGTCGTGAACCACCCCGGCTACGACGGATCTTCGAACCGCACGCTCTTCATCGGCCACGACGGCGGCATCAGCCGCGTGCCCGACGCGTATGGCTCGTCCTACACGGATCTGAACAACAACCTGGGCGTGACGCAGTTCTACGGAGTTGCCGTCAGCGCCAACGGCAGCGTCGTCGTGGGCGGCACGCAGGACAACGGGACGCTGCGCTACGCCGGCAATCCGCAGGCCTGGCAGATGACGTTCGGCGGCGATGGCGGATTCTGTGCAGCCGACCCGGTTGACCCGAATTACCTCTACGGCGAGATCTACTACTCACAGATCTTCCGCTCGACCAACGGCGGACAGAACTGGTCCTACATCCACAGCGGGATCAGCGACACGAACCGCGCCAACAGCAACTTCATCCCCCACTTTATCCTCGATCCGAACAACTCGAACCGGATGCTCACGGGCTGCCGGCGGCTGTGGCGCACGAACAACGTCAAGTCCGGCTCGCCGTCGTGGACGGTGATCAAACAGGCGATCGGCTTCGGCCCTGAGCCCGATCCGTTCGCTACCCCCCTGCCGCAGGATCACTTTGCCGAAAACGATCCGCGCAACATCAGCACCATCACGGTCGCGCCCGGCGATTCGAATCGCATCTACGTCGGGCACAACAATGGCCAGATCTACCTGACCAGCAACGGTCAGGACGCCGTGCCCGACTGGACGCGCATCGACACGCTGGGCAACACGAATCCGCCGGCGCGATGGGTGTCGCATATCGTGGTCGATCCGACCAATCCCAATGTGGTCTACGTCTCGTTCATGGGATGGGAGGCGGACAACATCTGGCAATTCAACGTGGACCAGAGCCGGTGGACGGCGATCAGCGGCACGGGCGGCGACTGGCCGCTGCCCAGCGCTCCCGTCAGTGCGCTCGAGGCGCACCCGACGATGCCCGGCTGGATTTACGCCGGCACCGACATCGGCATCTTCACCTCGACTGATGGCGGCGCGACGTGGTCGGCTTCGACCCAGGGGCCGGGCACGGTTCCCATTGACGAACTGCTGTGGAAAGATGCGTCAACGCTCGTGGCGGCCACGCACGGCCGCGGCGCGTTTCTCGCCGACGTCAGCCTTGAAATCACCCTGCTCGACCCGGTGCCGGGAATCGCAGGCCAGATGAACCGGCTCATGACGACCAACGGCACTTCGGGCCGGCGCGTGTACTTCATCTACAGCATGCGAGGCGGCACGACCAACGTGCCCGGCTGCAACGGCGTGGTCGTGAATATGAGCCAGCCGACCATCGCCGGCGATGCGATTGTCGATGGCAACGGCGAGGCCGCGCTTGATCTCAACGTGCCTCAGGCGGCGTCCGGGCGCACCGTGCGCATCCAGTCGGTGGAGCGGGCCACGTGCCGAGTGAGCAATCTTGTGCAGTTCACGTTCCAGTAGGCGTCAGTCGAGAAAGGCCGCGGGCGTTTCCCAGCCGCCGTCGAAAACGAATTCGCGCAGCGCCTTGCGCGGCCGCTCGGCCGTGTCGCGCTCGCGGTAGTCGCCGGTGATCTGCTCGTCGGGCTTTCGATAGCCGACGGCGATGCCCGTCGCCACTTCGAATCCTTCGGGCACGTTAAAGGTCTGGCGCGCCTTGTCGAGATCGACGCCGGCCATCTGATGCACGTACAGCCCGCGTGCCGTGGCTTCGAAGGTCAGGCTTGCCGCGGCAAGGCCGAGGTCGTGCAGCGCCACGCGGTTGGGCTTGCCGTTGCGGCTGAAGGTGGTGCGGATGCATCCCAGCGCGAGCAGCCCCACGTGCCGGGCCCACTGCTGGTTTGCTTCGACGAGGCACGAGAGGATCCGATCGAACCCCGCTTCGTCGGTGCGCAAGGCAGCGATGAATCGCCAAGGCTGTTCGTTGTAAGACGACGCCGACCATCGGGCCGCCTCGAACAGCGCCAAGGCGTCTTCCTTCGAGACGGGCCGGTCGTCGAAGGCGTATGGGCTCCAGCGGCGCGTGAGCAGGTCGTGAATGGGATGGTCCGGCCGGGCGACCTTGGTCATTGGTCCGTCTCCTTCATGTTGTGCCGGCAAATAGTAGTGCCTGCCGCGGGCGAGGAGTTGACTGCAACTGGTGCTATGCGGTTCCGAATGAGAAGTGAAGGCGACAGCGCAGCCTGATACGATCTCGAGCATCTCACTTCGACGCACTCGATCACTTTCGAGAGGAGCGGCCCATGCCGTGGAGCCTGTTTCCATCGCCCGACGAAGGACGATCGATGTGGCTCGACTTTCGCCGCGGGCGATTGTCGTTCTTCGGCCGCCTCGTGCTCAGCAGTGGCGGCTTTGGCGCATCGCTCTCGCTGTGCCTGGTGGCCATCGCGATATCGGCGCCGAACCATCGCGTGCAGGAAGAGGTGGCGATGTCGATCCTCGCGTTCGGCGCGCTGCTCTGGGTGCTGCTGCTGGCGTGGCTGTGGGTCGGCCACGCGGTCATTGGGCCGCTGCTGCGCGGCCTGTTCGTGGTCGCCGCGGTGTGGTTCGTTGTCATTCTGATGGCGGTGTTCATCGCCAGCCGCTTGCCCAACGATGAACTGTGGATCAGCGCGCTGGTCGTCGCGGGCATCACCGCAACGGTCGTGTACGTTGCCGGCCTCGTCTACGCCGGGCTGCGCGGGCGGGCGATTCACACGCTGGCCGGTCAGGTCAACGTGCAGTGCGCCGACTGCGGCTACTCGCTCGTGGGCAAGACGGACTGCACCTGCCCGGAATGCGGCAGGCAGTACACCGTGGATGAACTCATCGCCCTGCAGGACTATGACGCTCTTCGACGGCGGTCTGAAGCCGATCGAGCGATGGAACCCGCCGCGAGAGCCGCCGCGGAGGCGCTGCAGCGACCCGCCCTGCCCGGCGAGCCGTCGCACTGATTGGGGTCGAAAGTCAAGAGCGGGCGAAGGGACTCGAACCCTCAACATTCAGCTTGGAAGGCTGACACTCTACCATTGAGTTACGCCCGCAGGCGGCGGAGTATAGGGCTGTTCGAAGCGCTGGATGCGGCCGAGAGGCCAAAGGAGCGACGTTGTTGCGGCACGCGCTTGACGGTTGCATCGGAGTCGCATGGCGCTCAGACGGGCGCCAACCTTTTTTGGTGGGTTTTCCGCGATAAACTGCGAGGGCATCGGGTATCATACCGGCGTGGCGTAGAAATCAGCCTGAACGAGTGTTGCTTTGCGAAAGGGAGAGACCATGATGCGATTCAGTCACCTACTGTGCCTTGCCAGCGCTGCAATGGTGGGAGCCGGCGCCGCCGCGGATCCCCTGTTTCACAGTGGGAGCATCGAGCGCGGCGAAGTCGCCGCTGCCATCAGCGCACCGGGCCCGATCGACCGAATCGCAGAACCTGCTGCGTCCGACGTGGCTCTGTGGAAAGACGATGAACAGACCCCGGCGGGCCTGATCCTCTCCGTGAGAGGCGACTGCCGCTGGAGCCTGGGCATCAACTGGCAAAACGCTACTCCGTATCGGCGCATGGGGATTGCGGTGGCTGACGGCGTAGGCAACTTCACTCTGCCAGGCGGCGTGTGTGGCGGAACCAGGCTTGGCCTGAGCAGCCGCGGACTGCAACTCCTTTACCAGGGCCGCACGGGTTCAACTGGCTCGGGCGGAATAAACCGGAACTACCATGGGGCCCTTTGCGGCACGGCCATCCAGATGATTGTGGAGGACGGCAACCCATGCTCAACCAGCAACGTCGTCGAGATCGTCAGACAGTGAGCTTGGCCGTCGTTTCTCTCTCTCCATAGCGCCCAGGCAGTGGCCAAAGCCGCTGCGGAGATGCTGCAACGAGCAAAAATGCCCGGGAAGGCAATCGCCTTCCCGGGCATTCAGCCTGGAAGGCTGACGTTCAGCCATATTGAGCCGCATCAGGGATCGAAGTTGTAGCACTTGCTCAGGTACTGGTACCCGCCCCCGGCCAGTACCGTTCGCACGAACGTTCCGTTGACCTGGTATTCGTGAATCCCCGTGGTCGTGCTCACCAGCAGGTTCCCAGAGGGCAACTGGATCACGCCGCGCGGCGAGCCGTTGACGGCGAATGATCCCTGCAGTTGACCCGTGGTGACGCGGATCTTCTGAATGCGCCCGGCGTTGAATGCAGCGACGGCATACTGATTGTTGTTGTTGATGGTCGTGATCTGCTGCGGGAAGTCGATGCCTCCCGGGGTCGTGCGGCCGAAGAAGCGCAGGTTGAGCCGATAGCCCTCGATGGCGTCGTCGTTGATCTCGCTCATGACGTAATACTTGTGGTTGCCGCCGAGCGCGAGCAGGAAGACGTCGTAGAAGTTGCCGCTGACCGTATCAGTTTGAAGCGTGCCGAAACGGTTCCAGGCGCGAAAGCCGGTCGAAGTGGCGCCGACGATGTAGTCGCCAAAGGACGTGGCGATCCCGCGCAACTGTCCAGAGGGAATCGTGCCGAACGTGCCGAACAGATCGCCGTTTTCCTGGATCTTGAAGATGGAGCCCGAGGCCCGATCCGCGAGCAGCAGCAGTCCGCCCTGCAGCGGGCTCAGATCATCGTCGATGATCTCGACGCCGTCGTCGGCAAAGCCGGTATCGAACGTGCGCAGGAAGTCGCCGGTATCCGGGTTGAGCACGTACATGCGGTCTTCGTCGGAGTTGTTGCACATGATCGTGCCGCGCGTGTAGTTGGGGATGAGCACGAAGCCCTGCGTGCGGCCGTTCTTCTGCCCGTAGCCGCAGATTTCGCCGAGGTTGTTCACGCCGGTGGCCACCTGCAGCGTCCAGCCGGAGTTGAGCGGAATGAGGTCGTTCAGATCGGTCATCTGTCCGCGGTACCACATGATGGCCCGGCTGCCTGAGCCGTTGAAGTAGCAGTCGCCGACGATGACGGCGTCGTCGTTGATGTCGTTGGCCCTGACGGAGGCGCCGCCGGGCAGAACGCCGAGATTGGTGCGCACGCCGCTGTCCCAGAGAAACGCGCGCTCGTCCGCGAAGCCGTTGAAGTTGAACGCATCGCAGGCGACCTGATTGTGTTCGTTCACCGCGTTGGCGACGGAATCGGTGAACGGCGAGAGCGTGCCGAGATCGGTGATGCCCCCGCCGCTGCTCCAGATAAACGCGTGCAGGGTGCTGCTGTTGAGGATGCGTGCGCCGCCGCATACGACATCGCTGTTGTTCACGTCGTAGCCGAAGCCCTGGTTGCCGCCGAGCGTCGGGAGATCGACAAATCCGCCGGAGGACGACCACAGGTAGGCGCGCGGCCCGTTAGCGGTGTCGCGATAGCCGGTGATGCGATCGAGGCGGTTAATTCCTTCGGCCGAACGGGTCGAGCCGCCCATGGCCGTGGCGCTCGAGTTCGAGCCGATCCATCGCGCGGGCTCGATATCGGAGACGCCCACGACGGTGCCGACGTAACTGATGTCGAAGCCTTCGGTCTCGAAGTCGCCGGGGAGCGGATCGAGCAGCGTGGACTGGCCGGTGTGCGCGCGATAGCGAAACGCGGCGCGCACGTCGAACGCCGTGGCGTGGTAGCCCGTGACTACGCCGAAGTCGTTGATCGCCAGCGCGCGGTTCGCGTCGTGGTTGCTGATGATTGGAATCTCCTGCACGCGGTAGCGCGAGGTGATCTGCGCATGGACCACGCCGGTGAGGGCCAGATTCAGCGAGGCGGCGGTTACAGCCAGCGCCGCCAGTCGGCGCTTTTGCGGGATGCACTGCATCATGTTCTCTCTCCTCTTGGGAGCAGCGCCGCCGCATCCACGCAACGCGCCGGAGCGCCCCTTGCCACGTTCCCTCCCACTGGCATTGTCCCGGCCGGAACGGACCGGGCAACCAGCGCGGCATCGACTCTGATTTTGCGGCCGCACTTGGACCGCCTCAGACAACGGTGAGGGTGGGATTCGAACCCACGGTAAGAACAAGTCCTACACCGGTTTTCAAGACCGGTCCCTTCAGCCGCTCGGGCACCTCACCAGGCTGGGCAACTCTACGCGGCGGCCGCGCCATCGTCACTTCGGCTCGGGGCGCGGCGCCCGCGCGAAGTTCGGCCGCGAGAGGCTGCCGAGGTAGAGCATGCCGTCATGCTCCTCAACGCTGGTGATCAGCGAGAAGTGCTCGCCAGACGGATCGCGCAGCATTTCGACCGGAGCGCCATCGAGATCAAGTCCGAGCACCAGGCCGCTGTGCTGCGGCTTGGGCAGCATCGAGCGCGGCAGGCGGCACATGGCCCGCTTGAGCCACGGCCGCGGATGCACAAAATCCAGCACCGGCGAGCGCGGCGAGACGATCGCCACCCAGAATCGATCCGTGCCGTTGCACGAAACGCCATCCGGAAAGCCGGGGAGATTGTCGATGAAGATCTCCGACTCGCCGGCGCGCGCTCCCGTCAGCCACACGCGATGGATGCAATAACGCGCCGTCTCGTTGACGAGGACGAATGACTCATCGGGAGACACCGCGACGCCGTTGGCGAAGTTAAGTTCGCCCAGCAGCAGTTCGGTCTGCTTCGTCGCGGGGTCGTAGCGCATGAGCCGGCCCGAGCCGCGCTGCTCGATGAAGTCGATGTCGTAGTCATTGAGCCCGCGCCGGCTCGAGGCGTCGGTGAAGTAGATCATCCCGCTGGGCGCCACATCTACGTCGTCAGTAAACATGAAGGGCACGCCGTCGTGCTCGACAGCCAGGACGGTGATGGCGCCGCTGGGGTCAATACAAAGCAGCCCCTTGTATGCGTCGGCGACGATCAGATGACCCTCGGGGTCGAAATCGAGGCCGAGCGGTCGGCCGCCCGTGTCGCCGAGAATCTCTGCGTTCTGGCCGTCGCGATCGAAGCGCACGATGCGGCCGTCGAGCATGCCGGCGTAGAGCCGCCCCAGTTCGTCGATGGCCACGTCCTCGGGCCCGTCGCTGGCGTCCTGCCCGAGCAGTTCGACGGCGGAGAGATCGAATTCACTCGACTGCGCACCGGCAAGCGGCGGGCCGGTCGGCGGCTGCCACGCGAGCGGGTCCACGTCGATGGGCCAGAGCAGCAGATAGCCGAGCGCCACCCCGAGCGCCGCAAGCACGATCGCGATCCATCTCCGGCGGCGCGGGCGAGTCCTGGAGGGCTCACTCATGCGGCGATGGTAGTCGACTGTGGGAGATTCGGGCAGCGATGGGAGCGCCTGCTCAATCGCGCCGGCCGCTGGCCAGCGAGACGAAGTAGAGCAGTTGCAGCACGGCGGTGAGCGTGGCCGCAACGTAGGTCATGGCCGCGGCGTTGAGCACCTTGCCCACCTGTGCGTCTTCGGCGTGCGAAACGATGCCGGTTCGAAGCAGTTCCACGCGGGCCCGCTTACTCGCGTCGAACTCCACGGGCAGGTTGACGAGTTGGAAGACCACGACCGAAGAGAAGAGCGCGATGCCCGCCCAGATGAGGCCGGTGACGGCCATGAACATGCCGGCGATGATGAGAATCCACGACAGGCCGCTGCCGATGCTGGCGACGGGAACGATGGCGTTGCGGATGGCCATTGGCCCGTAGTTGGCCGCGTGCTGCAGCGCGTGGCCGGCCTCATGGCACGCCACCCCCACCGACGCGATCGACCGGCCGGAGTACACCTGCGGACTGAGGCGCAGCACCTTGTGCCGGGGATCGTAATGGTCGCTGAGCATGCCCTGGGTCATCTCGATGCCGACGTCAAAGCAGCCGGCGTCGCGCAGCACGCGCTGGGCCGCCTGGGCGCCCGTCAGCCCGCTGCTCACCGGCACGCGGCTCATTTTCGCGTAGGCGCTGCTCACCTTGGCCTGCGCCCACAGTGCGAGAATCATGGCCGGCGCCAGAAACACGAAGTACATGGGATCGAAGATCATGGATGAGTGAACCTCTGGAAAGCACCATCGGCCCTTGAGGCGCTGGTCCCTCCATTATTGGGAAGCGCCGCGGGCGGCTGCATGAGTGATACTCTGGAGCCGCCGAGATTGTTCGCTCAACCCGTACGGCTTACCCAGTCTTGCTGCTGCCCCGAAGCGCGGCCGCTTAGCGTAGAAACTCCAGCCGCACCGCGTTGGTGATTGCCTTGCCTTGCGGTTGAGAGGGGTCGTTGCAGATGGCCTGGAGGTAGAACGAATACGGCCCACGGCCGCCGGTGATTTCCGGACGGAAGTAGCGGCCGTTCTCATCCGTCGTCACGCGCTTGACGATGCTTGGCGGGGTCGGCACGACCATCCCGCCCGCGTAGTTCCGTGGGTGGAAGTGTCGCGAGCCCAGCACGACCACTTCGGCGTTCGCCGGCGCGTCATAGATCATCAGGTCCGCCAGCCCGCCGGGCCCGAGCGCATCGCCCGCGACGGTGAGCCTGGCGCTGCCCGGCCCGCCGTAGCCGATGTCTTCCTGCACGACCGTCGTGGCCACGACATCATCGACGCGGCGGATCACTTCACGCAGCGTGACCTCCGCGGCCAGCCGCGCCGTCTCCCAGGAGATCAAGCCGCCCACGTGCACATGACCGGCGGCGATGCACCAATCCGGGTCGGCGGGCGAGTTGTGAATCGCCTGGTACCACACGCCGTGATACGCCTCGAACTCGGAGAGAAAACCGCCGCCATCGTGCGCATAACAAACGAACGCGTTCAGGCCGAGGTTGGCGTTGCGCACGGCCGTGGCAATCTCTTCGACGGGCAGTTTCGATGTCCGCAAGTGATTCGCCGGGACCGAGCCATCCGGAGGTGCGGGCGTCGGCTGATACGGCGGCGTGTAGTCGTTGATCCACACGAGGCGGTTGTACTGGTTGAACTCGACCTCCCAACTCAGGTCGATCTGCCCGCGGCTGAAGGTGATGATCGCGATGGGCTTGAGCGAATCGGCGATGCGCCAGAAGTCTTCGGAGGTGTCCTGGTAATCGACTTCGAGATCGCCCATGCCCCGACCGCAGTTGTTGCAGTTCGGCGGGACAAACTCGGGAAAGTAGGACATCACGTCGTAGCCGCTGTTCTCCCAGTTCGATCCGACCCAGCCGTCGGGATTCTGATCCGGATTGGTGCTGAAGCGGCGCAGCGCCTCGTTCGACGGCGGCCAGTAGCCCGTGAGCATGATGATCGGACGCTGCCCCTGCGGCGCGAAGCGAGGCGGCAGCGGGCTGCCCGCCGGCACGCGCGGCCGGCTGAGTTCCGGCCAGACAGGCGCCACGCCGTCGCTCCGGTGAGGTGTGTGCGATCCAGGTTGAGCCAGAGCGGGAGAAACGGAACTCGTGAATCCGAGCAGAAGGGTGATCGTACGAAGACAGCGATTGTTCATGACGGCTCCGTGCGATGAGGTTGCGGAGATCGGGCCTTGCGGCCGCCTCAGTATACACGCTCTTACTGCGGTGCCAGCCCCAAATCCTGCGCTTCGGCGCTGCACAGGCACGTCCGATCACTCGTTCTCGCCTACGGCCGCGAGTCTATCGGCAGCGAGGAGAGATCCCAGATGACGAGGTCATGAGCGTATTGCAGTCCCGGCGCCGTTTCGGCGGCATTCGGGTCACGCTGAGCTGTCGCTCCCAACCAGCGGCCATCGGGTGAAACGCACAGTCTGATCCCGTACAGATTCGACGGAATGTTCAGCCGGGCGACCCAGCGACCGGTGCTCGTATCGCGCACCCAGACGGAGTCGTTCGCGACGAAGAGATACCGCCCGCCGGGCGAGAGAATCACGCACCATGTGTGCGAAGGGGCCCAGCCCGGCAGTCGCAACACGCCGAGCGACTCGCCGGTCGTCAGGTCGACGCCGCGCACGCCGTTACCGAATGTGGTAGGAAAGAAGGCGCGAGTTCCATCGGCGGTTACGGCCGGATAAGCGCCGTAATCGATTGATTCGCCAAGATCGATCGAGCGCACCTCCTTCCCGTCCTCGTCAAGCAGGTAGAGAATGGCCTGTTTGCGGTTGTACGATTCCATGAACGTCGGGGCCGAGAGCCATGCAGCCGGACCGCCAGGCGCGAGGCGCTGCAGGGTGCGCTCAACTGGTTCACCGGGCCGGTATTCGTAGGCTGTATGCCCGAAGACGCGCGTGATTCGCCCCGTGGACGTGTTCCAGCGCAACAGTACGTTCTCATTGCCAGTGAGGCCGAAGCAGTACACCGCTCCGGTCTCCGGCTCCTGATGCACGACGAGAGGAGCACCGAGGTCGCTGCTGACGGCAAGGGAGGAATCGGGGCAGTCGACGACGCGCCCGTCGCGTGTGGAGATGCTTACAGGCCCATCCCATCCGGCGAGATACACGACGGAGAAATCTGAACTGGCAATGAGTGGGCCGTATGTGGCGGCATCTGAGCCGTAGAGCATTTGCGTCTGCGTTCCGGTGGCAAGGTCGAATCGCATCAGCACATCACCCTGCCGCTTGAACTGCGTGAGCCATGCCCATTTTGGCTTTTGTGAACGCTCGGTCAGCGCGGCGGACGGCCAGCTGAACCAGTCAGCGGCTGCAGCTCGCAATGGCTGCCGCAGTGCATAGAACGTCCCTGATCCTGCTGCAAGCAGCAGCAGAAACCCCACCGGAACCAGCAGGCGTCTTGCAAGAGTCTGCCCGAGTCGGATCCCCCGCCTGTCGCATAATGAACCGCACTCTGGACACCGCGCGGGTGAACTCGACAAAGATGGACCATGGGACTCAAACTGCTCGGAGACATCGTAATTGCACTTGCGGCAGTACCTGCGACCGACCTGTTGCGGATGTCGGTATCGACGCCAGATCACGATGAGCACGAGCAGCGAGCCAAGGCCGCCCACGATACCCGCGGCGTGTCCATTGAAGTGCAGCAGCACGTCCCACAGGTCAATCGACGGACCGTGGAGATGCAGGATGGCGCTGCCGCCACCTGGGTCGAACGCAAATCCCTGAATCTCCGGCGGTTCGCCGAAGCTCACCTGATGCAGCGGATCGATGATCGTGATTCCATCGCGGGTCTGGGACTGCTGCATGAGCGTCATTACCACTTGAATTCCAGCATCACTCGTTCGTTCGTGTCGATGAACAGGCCGTGCAGCGGGCTGGCCTGGGGGGTTTCGTGATTCGGGCTGCCGGTGGCTTCGGTTTGACCGTTGGACCGCTCGGCAGAGTAGAAATCTTCCGTGCCGCCGGCGTCGAGGAACACTGACCAGCTGTAGCAGCCGGTCTCGGCGAAGTGATAGTCGTTGCCGCCCGACTGGCCGCGCGTGGCGCCGGCGGGCGCGACATAGCGATCAACCCCATCGAGATCGACCAGCCACGCGATGGCCTGCTGCGATGCTCCGCCCTGGGCCAGTCCGTCGGCCTGGTAGGAATCGTTGCCGGCCCGGTCGATCAGCAGCGTGGCGCTGATGTCCCACGAACCGCTCTGGCTCGCGGCCGTCATTGACCAGTAGGTGTCGTCGCCCGCATCATCGGCGAGGATGCCCAGCGCCTGGTGGGCCGCCCACGCCTGACCGTATCGATTGCCGTAGTAAAGGTCGTTGCCGCCGGCGTCGTGGAGGATGCCCAGGGCCCAGTAGTAGCCGCCTCCCTGACAGAACTCGCCGCCTTCGTAGCGGTCATCGCCGCCGAGATCGGAGATCACGCCGATGCCGCCCGAGTCGTAGAGCCGAACGCCGACGCCCACACCCTGGCTGAAACCGACAAACACGGCGGGCGTGCCGTACGCCGATGGCGCCGGCCCGTTCACGCGATAGAGGTCGCGGCCGTTCTGATCGATGATGGCGCCAAAGCCGCGCGGCCCGCCGACACCCTGGCTCATCAACTCGGCGATGTAGGTGTCGCTCTCGTTGCCGCCGTCGATGATGGCGCCGAGGCCGTAGAAGGCGGCGCCGATCGACCAGCGCGTGCCGCGATACGTATCCGCGCCGGCCTTATCGACAATCAGGCCGACGCCCATGACGCCTACGCCGCATGAGCGCTCAGCGCCTTCGTAAAGGTCGTTGCCCACCTGGTCCACGATGAGACTCACGCCAAGCAGCGCGCTGGCCGGGCCGCGAGCCGGGCTCGCGTATGAATCATCGCCGGCGAAGTCCACGATCAGTTGTGCATCGGGCCGCGCTTCCTGCGGCCATCGATACGAGTCGTTGCCGCCCAGGTCGATCACGGCGGCGATGCGCGTCATGTCGTACGAATTGGCGTTCGGGCCGCCGTAAATGATCCATTCTTCGCCTACCTGTCGCGCGCCGAGAATCTCTCCCTGCACGGCGCCGGCGAGGGCATCAGGCACGGGCACTCTCGCCGCATCCGCAGGTGCGGTGTTGCCGGGCTGCATGAAGCCGGCCAAGTTCGACGCCGCCGCCAGCAACGCGTGGTAATCGATGCTGAGACTGGCGCGCAGGCCGCCGATGAGCCGCTTGGCCTCGGGATGGCCGTGGATGTAGAGGTCGTGCGCGACCGTGTCGGTGATGTCGATCATCGTCACTGGCAGCGATTCGCGCAGGGTGTAATCAATGCCGCCGAAGGCGGTTTCGAGGTGGAGGTTCGCCTGTTCGATGGCCCCTGCGGCGAGATCGAGCGTCTGCTGCACATCGCCGCAATCAACCGGCAGCGGCGGGCGCGGCGGCGGACAATCGAGATTCGCAGCCGCCTGATCGAGAATCAGCGCGGGATCATTGGGCAGCGCGCTGAGCGGGGCGGTGATGGTCCGCTGCAGTTCGGCGAGCCGGCCCGGCCGGTGAAAGCCGTAACGCACGCGCGAGAGCATGTTGGCCCCGGCGTTCTTCTCAACGGTCGTGCGGAAATAATCGAGCAGTTGGTCGATCGGCTCGGTCAGGTCGTGCTCCAGTACCCGCGCGCGAATGTAGTTCTCGAGAATGCCGCTCTGCGCCGTCTCCGGCACGACCTTGTCGGGTTCGAAAGGCGGCGCTTCAGGCTGCACGTGCGCAACCGGCCCCGACCATTCCGCGCGCGATGCGAGCGTGATCTCGTAGTCCGCCTCTTCGCCACCCGCGCCGGCGGCAGGCACGGCTGTTTCTGGATTGCCCGCCGTGCGCCGCACGTGCAGCTCCACGCGATCGCCCGGCCTCGCGTCGAGCATGAACTGCTCGAATGCACCGCGATCCATCTTCTGACCGTTGACGGCCAGGATGAGATCGCCGCGGTTGACGACGTCGGAAGTGAAACCATGACCATTGAGCGGGCCGGGCAGGATCCAGCCGACGAGCAGCCCCGCCGGATCATCGCGCACGAGCAGGCCGTGAAAAGGCTGCTCCGCGAGGGGCCGCAAGTCTGTTTGTGCCATCAGGCAGGGCGCGGCGACGACCAGCCAGAGCGCGAATGCGAGGCGCCGGACATTTTGACGCGAATTCACTTCGATTCTCCTTCCGCGGCGAGCGAGTTGGCGCCAGCCGCACTGACCTGCACCGTGGGCGCTGGCGCATCGAGACAGGCAGCGAACCTGCGGCGCATGATCTCGATGGCTGCGGGGTTGGAGTCGACCAGCGTGCAGCGCCGGCCGTGGCGCCGCGCCGCCTCGCCCAGCGTTCCGCTGCCGGCAAAGAAGTCCAGCAACCGATCGCCTGGGCGCGAGTGCACGCGCACGACGCGTTCGAGCAGGCCCACGGGCTTTTGCGTTGGATAGCCGGTGCGCTCGCGGCTGTTGGTGGGGACGATGGTGTGCCACCAGACGTCGGTGGGCGTCTTGCCGCGCGCGGCCTTCTCGGGGCCCACGAGATCGGGCGCCATGTACGGGACGCGATCGATCGCATCGTATTCAAACGTGTAGTTCGCCTCGTCGCGGGCGTACCACAGGATCGAATCGTGCTTGGCCGGCCAGCGCCGCTTCGACCGGCCGCCGTAGTCGTAGGCCCAGATGATTTCGTTCATGAACGATTCGCGGCCAAAGATGCCGTCGAGCAGCACCTTGACGTAGTGCACCTCGCGCGCGTCGAGATGCACAAAGAGCGACCCGTCCGCGGCCAGCACCCGCCGCGCCTCGATCAATCGCGGCTCGAGGAACCCGAGGTAATCGTCGAACGCGTCTTCATACGACGTCCGCGCGCTGGTCTGCGTGCGGTATCGGCGTCCGCCAAAGCCGATCCGGTCGCCGGACTGCTCATCGCGCACGGTTCGAATCCGCGCGTGCGAGCGGCTGGCGCCGGTGTTGAACGGCGGGTCGATGTAGATGAGATTGAACGATCCGTCGGCGCAGCCCTGGAGGAAGCGGAGGTTGTCGTCGTGGACGATGTCGATCATCTTCGCAGGACAGTATCGCGGCCAGCGCGGCCGGGCACAGCGCCGCAAGCCAAGGGAACTGTTCAAATCACCGCCAGGACGCTATGCTGCCCTGCCATGGCGCTGCAGCCCTATATCCGTCCTGAACTGACCTTCATCTTTGACGACGTTGAGTCGCGCGACGACCTGTTTCGGCGCCTGGCCGGGGCGGTCGATTCGATGATTCCGGCGTTGCGCGGCGAAGCGCTGGTGCAGCGGCTCATCGCGCGGGAGAAGCAGATGCCGACTTCGACTCCCGAAGGCGTCGCCTTTCCGCACGCGCTGGCGGCCGAGATCGACAAGACCATGGTGACCGTGGCGCTGCTCAAGCCGGGCGTGAGTTTCGGCGTGGCGCATCACCCGGTCTCGGATCTCATCTTCTGCATGTTCGGCCCGACGAGCGACCCCTGGGACCACGTGCGCCTGCTTGCGCGGCTGGCGCGGATCGTCCGTGCCGAGCCCGCCCGCAACCGCCTTCGATCGTCGGAAGATGCAAACCAACTCTACGAGAGCCTGCTCGCAGAGGATCGCTCGCATGGATGAAGACGGCAAGTCCAAAGTGCGACTGCTCATCCTCATTGCGCGCACCGAGGCGGCGCTCGACGAACTCGTCACCGGCATGCTCGACGTGGGCATCACCGGCGCAACGGTGGTCGAGTCCAAGGGGCTGGGCGCGATTCTGCGGCAGGACATGCCGATGTTCGCCGGCCTCGCCGCCCTGCTACCGCAGCACACGGGCAGCCGCGTGGTCATTTCGCTGACCAATCTCGACGAAATTGCGGAACTGCGCCGCTACGTGGATGACATGGAGCCGGACCAGCAGCCGATCGCGATCTCGCTGCCGGTGGATGAGTCGTGGGGTCCGATTCGAACCTGAGCAGGTGATCTGGACATGCACGCATCCATGCCCATCGACCAACAGCAGTGGTGTGCGGCGCTCTGCCTCGCCGCGGAAGCAGGCGCGGACAGCGGCGCGCTGCGCATCTTCGCGGCCATGCTCGTGCTGTCGATGCTCGCCCTGGCGGCGACGAGCAAGTCCTTCTACCGCTTTCAGCGCCACCGCCTCACCGCGCGCTACCTCAGCGGGGGCTGGCTCGCCGTGCTCATCGGCTTTCTGCTCGGCCGGTGGGGCGCCAACGTGGTCACCGAAGACATGCTCCTCGAAGTGCGGCCGGCGCTGACTTTCGGCCTGGGCTGGATCGGCGCGATCATCGGCCTGCAGGCGCGCGGAGCGCTCATGCGAGCCGTCCCTGCCAACGTGCGCCGCTGGGTGCTGTTCGATTCGCTCGTCGCGATCATCCTCATCGGCGGCCTGAGCGCACTCGTGCTGGCCTTCTTCCTCGTCCACACGGCGCCGGCATGGTGGGTGGCGCCCATCGGCCTGCTCATCACCGCCGGCATCGGCTGGGCCGCGGAGACGCGCTCGCTGGGCGAAGAGCGCAAGGCTTCGGGCATGCATCTGGCGGTGCTCGTGCAGGCGGGCGCGGGTCTGGCGGCCATGACCGCTGTGGCGCTGCACGGCCTGCTCATTCTCATTCCCACGCGAAACAACATCGGCGAACTGGGATTCTCTCTGTCCACCAGCGCGCTGCGGCTGCTGGCGACGGTCCTGCTTGCCAGCACGATGGGCATCATCGGCCGCTTCCTGCTCCAGCAGGCGGGGCGCGAGCGGCGCGAGATGTTCGTCGTCTACATCGCGATGATCGCTCTGATGAGCGGCATCGCGTCGGAACTGGGCGTGTCCCCCCTGTTTGCAGCGATGATCTGCGGCGTCGTGATCACCAATCTTGGCGGACCCAAACTGCGCGAGTTCGACCGCTTCGTGCTCCGCGCCGAGCAGACGGTGGCGATTCTCTTTGCGCTGCTGGCGGGCGTGTTCGTCGATCCGCGCATCGGCGTGTGGGGCTGGCTGCTTGTGGCGGCGCTGGTGCTCAGCCGACTGGCCGTCAAGTCGCCGCTCATGCGCTGGAGCCTGCGCGGGCAGCGGACGGCGCTGCCCGCGGCCAGTCCGCTGTATCTGGCGCCGATGCGTCAGTCGCTGGTGGCGGTGGCGCTGGGCGTAGCCGTGGTGGTGGATGAACCTTCGCCATTCAACCAGGAACTGCTCACCGTCGTGCTGCTCGTTGGCGCGCTGAGCGAGCTGCTGCCTTTCGCCTTTTCATGGTGGCGCGGAGAGTCCTCGACGGCGCCGTCGCCGCGCCCCGAGGCTGCAGGAGCGCCGTCTTGAAGACCCTCGCACGCCTGCTCGCGGTTCTGCTCATGCTGCTGCTGGCCATCGGCGTGCTGCGCCACTTCACGCCCGGCTACGCGTCGGCGCGCTACCTCGACGCGATGAACCGGCCCTTTTCCGCGCCCGAGTACGACCTCGTGGCCACGACGACCACGCTTGCGTTCATCCTCATCGGCGCGTGGCTGAC
Organism: Phycisphaerales bacterium; assembly: GCA_020852515.1. Lineage (NCBI taxonomy): Bacteria > Pseudomonadati > Planctomycetota > Phycisphaerae > Phycisphaerales > Phycisphaerales bacterium. Next base: position 19,703 of record JADZAS010000019.1, on the reverse strand, counting down.
GGGCAAGGTCTTCAAACTCCTCCACTTGCCGCGCATCACCGGCTATCTCGCGTTCGGCCTGCTCATTGGCCCGTCGTTCATTACGCTCTTCACCGCCGACATCCGGCCGATCCTCCCCAAACCGCAGATGGAACACCTGCGCGTCTTCAGTTCGCTGGCGATCGTCCTGATCGGCCTGACTGCGGGCGGCGAGATCAAGATCGAACTGCTCCGCCGCGGTCTGGGCAGGGTGCTGGGGATGCTCACCATCGTCATCGTCGCCGTGCTTTCCATGGTTTTCATCGGGCTGTTTCTGGGCCGGGGCCTGCTGGGCTTTCTGGGCGAACTGCCGCGTGCTGAACTCATCGTCGTCTGCCTCATGGCTGCGGTGCTCGCGACGTCCAACTCGCCTGCGGTGCTGGTCGCCATGCTCAGCGAACTGAGCAGCAGCGGCCCGATGTCTGAAACAAGCCTCGCCGTCACGGTTGTCAAAGACCTCGTCGTGGTCGTGCTCTTCACCATCGCCAGCGGCATCGGCGTGAGCATCCTGCTCGGCGGCGAGGCGGCGTCGCAAGGCACGATCATCAAAGATCTCGCGTGGCACCTGCTGGGCTCGATCGGCGGCGGAGCGCTGCTGGGCGCGCTCATGTCCACCGTCCTGCATCGCCTCAGCCGGCACATGCTCCTGTTCGTGCTCGCCATGTCGCTGGGCATCGTGCTCGTGAGCGAGTCGGCTCACTTCGAGCCGCTGCTCGTCGCCCTCTCGGCCGGGTTCATCCTTTCGAACCTCTGGCCCGAGCAGAGCGAAGAACTCTTCCACTCCGTCGATGAAGTCTCCCTGCCGGTGTACTGCATCTTCTTCGCCATGGCCGGGGCGAAAATCGATCTTGCGGCCCTGGGCGAACTCTGGCCGCTCGCGCTGGCGCTGGTCGCGCTGCGGTCGGCGGCCGTGTGGGGCGGGATCACCCTGGGCAGCCGCGTGTTTCGCATGCCCAGCCCCGCGCGGAATTGGATCTGGACTGCGTTCATCCCGCAGGCCGGCGTCTCGCTGGCTCTGGCGACCACGATCGAGAGCCTCTTTCGCGACTTCACCTGGAGCGCCAGCCTGTCGAGCCTGCTGCTGGCAACGATCGCCATCTTCGAATGCTTCGGCCCCATTCTCCTGCGCCTGGGCCTGATCAAGGCCGGCGAAACCAGCGGCTGAGAGGCCGTGCTCAGGCTGCGACCGGCAACCGGAGGTCGTTGCCCTCCGGGCCCATCCACGCGCCCACGCCATCGCTCCAACACACGCCCAACAGTCAGGTTGCACCTGACGTACTCACTGACCTACTCACTTAAGTCCCGGACGCGAGTTCCTCGGCCAGGGCGACGATGATGCCCGCGGGGCCGCGCATGTAGCAGAGCCGGTAGAGGTTCTGGTACTGGACGACTTCGCCGATGAGTTCGCCGCCTTTGGCGCGGAGTCGGGCGACGGCGTCATCCACGTTCTCGACCGCGAACATAATGCTTCGCAGACCCGCTGCGTTGGGCGGGGCGGCGGCCGGCTCGATCGCGACGAGCGGCGGATGGTGGAACCTGGTAAGCTCCAGCCGGCCGTGGCCGTCGGGGGTTCGCATCATCACGATGTGCACTTTGATGCCTTTGATCCCATTGATGCGGTCCACCCAGGGGCCTTCGATCGGCGCCTCGCCTTCGATCTCCATGCCCAGCGCGGTGAAGAAGTCGATCGCGGCCGGGAGGTCTTCCACAACGACGCTGATGTGATCGAGTCGTTTGATGGTCATGTTCCGAGTCTAGTCGCGGCGTTGCGTGATGGGTGAGGCCGGGGCCTGAGGGGGTGAAGGGGTGAGTGGTTGTCACGCGCGGATGCTCTCCTGCTCGGCTGTTTGACGTGGCTCACGAATGGCGGCCAGCGCGGCTGGCGCCAAGTGAATCAGGCGCGAACACGGCTTCACGGGTCACCCCTTCACCCCTTCATCACGGCGACACCCCCTCACGGCTCGCGGTCCCTGCCGCGGGGTCTACGATCTCGGCGCATCCAACATCGCGCGGAAACAAGGAGATCGCATGCGCGCCGTGCTCGTCGAGCGTCAGGGAACACCGGTCCATCGCAATGTCCGTTTCGCGGACGACTGGCCCGAGCCGCGCGCTGCGGCCGGGGAGGCGGTCATCGCCACCGAGGCGTCGGCGCTGAACCATCTCGATCTCTGGGTCGGCCGCGGCCTGCCTGGCGTCGAGACATTTCCACGCATCGGCGGCTCAGACGGCTGCGGCATGGTCGAATCCATCGGGCCGGGAGTGGATGAGGCGTGGCTCGGGCGGCGGGTCATCATGAACGCCGCCACCCCCCTGCCCGCGGCGGCTCACCCCGATGCGCGGCCGGCGCTGGCCGATATCAGCATGATCGGCGAGCACACCAACGGCGCCAACGCTGAGCGCTTCGTCGCACCGGTCAATCAACTGCTCGACGTCGGGAACGACGGTGATCCAACCGAAGCGGCGGCATTTGGCCTGACGTTTCTCACGGCCTGGCGCTGCCTCATCACTCGGGCCGAGCTTCAGGCCGGGCAGACCGTGCTCATCACCGGCATCGGCGGTGGCGTGGCCCTGGCGGGCCTTGCGATCGCTCGGCACTTTGGCTGTCCGGTCATCGTCACGAGCCGGCACCAGTGGAAACTGGACAAGGCAACCGAACTCGGTGCGGCTCACGGCGTTCTCGACACCGGTGAGGACTGGTCGCGCGCCGTGCGCGGCCTGACGGGCAAGCGCGGCGTGGATGTCGTGCTCGACTCCGTCGGCAAGGCCGTGCACCTGTCATGCATCAAGTCGATGGCGCGCGGCGGCGCACTCGTCACGCCCGGCTGCACCTCCGGCCCCGCCGCGACCACGGACCTGACGCGCATCTTCTGGAACCAGTTGCGCCTCCTCGGTTCGACCATGGGTGACATGGACGAGTTCGCCCAGGTGACCGCGCTCTTCAGAGCGGGAGCCTTGCGGCCGGTCATCGATCAGGTCTTCGACGCCGCCGACGCCCCGGCAGCCTACGAACGGCTCGAGGCGGGCGAGCAGTTCGGTAAGATCGTGCTGCGCTGGTCCTGACCCCACCTGCGACGGGTGAAGTCCCGATTCGGCGCTGCGGAACGCAGGCGGTCGGTGGTGCACGCCCCCGGCTGCTATCATCCTCGTCTTCCCCCAAAACGCACTTCCATCGAGCCACGCGGCTCAAGGAGAGAGACATGGCCGAAGTCAATCCCAATCCCCAGCAGCAGCAGGCCGGCCCCGGGCAGGTGATGGTTCACGTCGACGAAACGCACGCGCACACGACCTACGCCAACGCGTGGCAGATGAACGCCGGGCAGGATGAAATCATCTGCGATCTTGGCGTGCAGGTGCCGCGCATGATGGGCAACCAGCAGGCGATCAGTTTCCAGGTCGGGGCGCGGATCGTGTTCTCGCCCAACAGCGCCATGCGCTTTGCCGCCGCACTGCAGCAGGTCATCGCCCAGCGCGAGCAGCGCCTCGCCGAAGCGTCAAAGCGCTGAGTCGAGCCGGCCATGGCACACGCACCCGCACGCTCTGCACCTGCGCCCACCGACCGCCTCGCGGCCGAGGGTGGCGTTCCCGTCTGCCGCGACCTGATCCCGGTGGTCTCGGCGCGGCTTGGCGAGGATGAGATCAACGCCGCCGTGGAAGTCCTGCGGTCGGGGCAGTTGCGGCAGGGAAAAAAGTGCATCGAATTCGAAGCGGCGTTCGCTGCTGCCACCGGCGCTCGCTTTGCACTGACCACCTGCAACGGAACGACGGCGCTACAACTGGCGTACGAGCCGATCATCGGCCCGGGCGACGACGTGCTCTGCCCGGCGTACGGCTTCATCGCCACGGCTTCGATGATCATCGCGCGCGGCGCGCGCCCGGTATTCTGCGATGTCGATCCGCGCACGTTCAACCTCGACGCCGCCGACGCCGAGCAGCGACTCACGCCGCGCACGACCGCCATCGTCGCCACGCACCTGTATGGCAACCCGGCTGACATCGACGCGGTCGAAGACCTCGCCGACCGCCATGGCCTGAGCGTGATCTACGACGCGGCGCAGTCGCACCTGGCCACGTGGCGCGGCGAGGGCATCGGCGCTTTCGGCCACGCCACGACTTATTCGTTCTACCCGACGAAGAACATGACGACCGGCGAAGGCGGGATGATCACGACCAACGATGAGGAGTTGGCCCGGCGCATCGCCCTGCTGCGCGACCACGGCATGGAGCCGGGCAAGCGCTATCACCACGTCGCGCTGGGCTACAACTATCGCCTCACCGACGTCGCCGCGGCGATTGGACTAGCTCAACTGGCCAGACTCTCAGAGCGCACGGCGCGGCGGCAGGCCAATGGCGCGCGGCTGACGAACCTGCTCAAGGATGTGCCCGCGGTGCTCACGCCTGTCGCCACCGAAGGCGCCGGCCACGTGTACCACCAGTACACGATCCGCGTTCAGGTGGATCAGTTGCGCTGCGACCGCGATGAATTCGCCCGGCTGCTCACAGCTGAAGGCGTCGGATCAGCCACGCACTACCCGCGCGCGATCTCGGATCAGCCGATCATCGCCGAACTCGTGCCCGAGCGCGAGCCGATGCCCATCAGCGAGATGCTGGCCCGCGAGGCGCTTTGCCTGCCGGTGCATCACGATCTGACTTTGACGCAACTGGATCAGATCGCCCAGGCGGTGACGAAAGTCGCGAGCGCGATGTCCCGCTGATTGTTCACGCCGGCAGCGCCGTCAACTCCGATTCGACCTCGTGCATCAGGCCGGACATGCGGTCAGGGCCGAAGTCGAACGCCAGCCCGGCGGTGGACCACAGTTCCGGCAGCGGGCGCGAGCCGCCCAGCGCCAGGCCCTGCTGGTACTTCTGCACCGCCTGCTTCGCGTCGCGCCGGTAGTTCACCCACATCTGCAGCGCGCCGATCTGGGCGATGCCGTACTCGATGTAGTAGAACGGCACGCCGAAGAGATGCAGTTGCCGCTGCCAGCCGCGATCGAGATAGGCGTCGAGGCCCGACCAATTGATCTCGTGCCCGAAGCGCCGGTCCAGGTCGCGCCACATCTGCGTGCGCTGCTGGCGGGTGTGCGTGGGGTTCGTGTAGAGCCACTGCTGGAAGGCGTCGATCGTGGCGATCCAAGGCAGAATCCCGATGATGCCTTCGAGGTGCTGCCTGCGAGCGCGGTTCGCCTCGTGCTGGTCGTAGAACTCTTCGAGGAACGGGTGCGCGAGCAGTTCCATGCTCATCGACGCGACCTCGGCGAACTCCATCGGGTAGTGCCGGTAGTGCAGCAGCGAATCATCCGCACAGAGCATGGAGTGGAACGCGTGGCCGCCTTCGTGCAGCAGCGTGATGAGGTCGCGGTGCAGACCCGCGGCGTTCATGAAGATGAATGGCTGGCGGATGCGGTCGCGGTTGTACTGATAGCCACCGGGCGCTTTGCCTTTGCGCGAATCGAGATCGAGGCAGTCAGGCTTGCGCAGGCGGGCGAACATGGCGCCCAGGTCGCGGTCCATCTTCTGGAAGATGCGCTCGGTGCCTTGCACGAATTGATCCACGCCTTCAAACGGCCGCAGCGGATCGCGGCCTTTGACATCCACCGCCAGATCCCACGGCCGCAGCCGATCCAGGCCGAGTCCCTCGCGCCGCTGGCGGTCGAGCGCCCGCATCAGCGGCACGACGAGCTTTTCGACGGATTCGTGGAATGCGAAGCAGTCCTGCGGCGTGTAGTCGAAGCGCCGCATGCGGTCGTGCTGGTAGTCGCGGAAGTTGTCGTAGCCGGCGTTGCGCGCCATCTGGTGCCGGTGCGCGATCATCTTGTCAAAGATGTCATCGATCCGCTCGGCGTCCTGCAGCCGGCGATCGCCGATGGCCCGCCACGCCGCCTCGCGCTGCGAGCGATCCGTCTCCTCGAGATAGCGCGCCATCTGCGGCAAGGTGCGCGTCTGCCCGTCGAACTCGCAGGTCATCGCGCCGCAGATTTCCTGATACTGCTGATCGAGCTTGGCCAGTTCCACCTCGATGGGCACATTGGCCTCGCGGAACATCTCCACATCGCGCCTTGCATCGCGCACGAGCACTTCGTAGCGCTGCGCATCCAGCTGGCCCACCGCGGGCGAGGCGATGAGCCGCTTGTCGAGTTCGAAGGCGATCGGCTTGTACTTCGGCTCGATCTCCTCGACGAACTGGAGGAAGGCCTTGCGCTTGCTTTCACTCTCGGTGTCGCAGGTCATGGCGATGTAGCGGTTGGCCTGGGCTTCGCTGATGGCCGATTCGAGTTCGCTGCGGTCGAGCAGCCAGCGCTCGAGTTGTTCGGCCGTATCAAGCGGCCGCTCGAGCAGGTCGCGCGTCAAAGGCTCGATCTGCGACCAGTCGCCGCAGTCAATGTGAGCGGGAACGAACGAGGTGTCGATAGCGGACGTGGGCACGGCAATCTCCGGGACGAGGGTGTTTTTCAACCGTAGGCGCGGTTGGGGTGCTGCATGTCCCACCAGGGATTGAATAGGGACAAGCCGCGGCCGCTTTTCGTGCCACAATAGAGGCGGACCGGTTTCTCGTGAAACCGCGGCGTCCGGCGCCCCAACAATCTGGCAGGCGGGCATGATCCACCGGCCGCGAAGGAGACACAGCCATGGTTGATCCCGACCTTCAGGCGATACTCGAGTTCCTCAGCAGGAACGAGCATGTCGTGGTGATGTCGTTTCTCATCGGCGGCGGCGTCATCTGGGTTGCCTTCGCGTCGGTCGTCGAACTCTTCAAGTCCGTCTCGCGCGAGCGCACGCGGCGGGAGATAGCCGCCTACATCGCCGAAGGCTCGATGACCCCCGAGCAGGGCGAGCGATTGCTGCGAGCCGGCGAGAAGAAGAGTTCCTGCTGATTCACATCAGAACGTCGACGAGCCGACCCGCCGGCGAGACATAGGCTCGCACCACGCCCGGCACATGCACGACCTGCACCCCTCCCGACTGGCTCGCCGCAGGCGGCTGCCAGTGATACGCATAGCCCACCGGCTCCTGCCACGCCGGGCCAGCGGTTGATCCTGCCGGGCTCTCCACTCTACCGCGACACTTCTCAAGCCTCGCCTCGGCTACCTCAAGATCCCGCTGAGTCTGCGCGAGCAGCCGCTCGAGGCGGATGCAGCCTGCCGGCGGGGCATCGCAGGAGGCGTGGATGTCGTACACGCGCGGGCGCGGGTTGTCGGTCGTCGGCGTGAAACAGTCGCGGGCGCTTCGATCAAGCAGCACGCGGCCGACAATGCGTTCACGCCGCAGCGCAAGCAGATCGGGGCCGATGCGGATCGCGACATTGCGCGGCAGGCGGAGCAGCAGGCGGATCGGTCGCGGCCGCACGGCGCGATACGGCGGCGGTGGCGGCGGCAAAGCCCGGCGCCAGACCCGGCGAATCGGGCCCAGGCGGAAGAGATGATGGACAGCCGGCGAGTCAACCCGCATGGCTCGCAAGGAAGCACGCGCCAAGCCGCCGATGCCTTTGAGGCCCGCGGGCGATAATGTCGGTCCTGCAGCGCTGCTGAGGCCCCCTATCCTTCGTCTTCGCCGGCGGGCTTCAGTCGGTCTGCGCCTGATGTTGCCCCGATGCGACGCCCCTGTGACCGGCTTCCACATGCTCCGCACCGATCTTCTCGATTACGACCTGCCGCCCGACCTGATCGCCACCGAGCCCGCGGCCAGGCGCGATGCGGCGCGGATGATGGTGCTCGATCGCCGCGGCAAAATTGTCGCCCATGAGACGGTCGCGAGCCTGCCTGACTACCTGCAGCCGGGCGATGCGATGGTCATGAACAACTCACGGGTGATTCCGGCCCGCTACGTCGCACGCCGGCTCGACACGGGCGGGCATGTCGAAGGACTTTTCCTTCACTCCGCGGGAGGAGCGGATGTCGCTGCCACGATGCTGCGCCCCGGCCATCGCGTACGACCGGGTCAGCAGTATGCCGTCGAGGCGACAGGCGGTGACGTGCAGGGGGTCGTGCTCACGATCCTCGACCGCGTGGACGATCACTGGCTGGTGCGGCTGGACGGGCCGCTCTCGTGGCGCAAGATGCTCGATCGGGCCGGACACGCCCCGCTGCCGCCCTACATCCTCCGCCAGCGCCGGCTGGGTGGAGACACTGCTCTCGATCGGCCCGAGGATCGCGAGCAGTACCAGACGGTATACGCCGGCCCGGATGGAGCCGTGGCCGCCCCCACGGCCGGGCTGCACCTGACGGCTGAACTGATTGCAGCGTGCCGGAGCCGCGGGATCGAGACCGGGTTCGTGACGCTGCACGTCGGGGCGGGCACGTTCAAGCCGGTCGAGTGCGAATTCGTCGAGCAGCACCCGATCCACGAGGAGTGGTTTTCCGTGCCGCAGGCCACGATTGAATTGCTGCAGCGTGGGCGGCCAGGTTCGGGCCGGCTCGTGGCCATCGGCACCACCACGGTGCGGGCTCTTGAGAGCGTCGGTTCGTCGTTGCCGGCCGCGGGCGAGAGCGTCGCAACACGCCTGCTCATCACCCCAAGCTATCAGTTTGGCAGAGTGGACGGGCTGCTGACGAACTTCCACCTGCCCCGATCGTCGCTCATGGCGCTGGTGGCCGCGATGATCGGCGTCGAGGCACTGCTGCGCGCCTACCGCGAGGCGATCGATCGCGGCTACCGGTTCTACTCCTACGGCGACTGCATGCTGATCCTGCCGGCGCGTCCGGAGGCGTGATCGGCAAAAGCCTCAACGATGTGCCGATTTGGCGAAACCGGCGGCAATCCGGTTGCCGGCTCTGTCCGATACGTCTATCTTGTGAGTGCGCGACGGTGTCCCTTTTCGCGGCCCAAGAGCCGAGGGCGCGCCTCGCGATAACGGAGATCCAGCCATGAGGGACGCCCTTCCCTTGGCGCTACAACGCTGCGTGACCTCGGCTCCGGCTGTATGACATCTCCACCTGTCGCTTTTCTGTTCTGCCTCGTGCAGTTGTTCTCGATCCGCCGCCGCCGGAACGGTCGATCGACGTGAACGCATCCGGATCGAAGGAGTACGTCCCATCGCACATCGACGTTTCATGAACCCTCGCGACCAGCAGTTTCGCAGGGAGCGCATCAATGACATGATCCGATTCTCGCCGCTGCGGGTGATCGGTCCTGACAATGAACAGCTCGGGGTTATCCCGCTCGAGGAGGCCAAGCGCCTCGCGCAGGAAGCAGGGCTTGATCTCGTTGAGATCTCTGCCGACTCGCGGCCGCCCGTGTGCAAGATCATGGACTTCGGCCGCTATAAGTACGAGCAGTCCAAGAAGGAAAAGCGCTCGGCGGGCGGTTCAAAGAAGAGCGAACTCAAGGAAGTCCGGCTGGGTCGATCGCTGAAGATCGATCCGCACGACGTGGAGATCCGCGTCGAGCAGGCTCGGGGCTTCATCCTCGACGGGCACAAGGTGCAGTTCGTCCAGCCGATGCGCGGCCGCGAGTTTCAATATCGCGACCAGGGGATCGCGCGTCTCAAGGAAATCGAGCAGCGTTTTGCGGACATCGGCAAGGTGGAGATGCCGGCCAAGTTTACGGGTCGGGCGGTGATCATGATCATCGCCGGAGACCGCTCCAAGATCCTGGCCTACAAAAAGGCGCACCCCGGCAAGCAGCCGGAGAACGCCCCGGCCGCCGCGGAAACCAGCGAAGACGAATCAAACTGAGGGATTCGGCCGGATCGTGCAAGATGCCCGCGTCGTTTTCGTTTTACACAGGAGCGTGGCTGCAAACAACCGATATGGAACCCGTACAAGAGGGCGTCAGGACTACCAGCGTGGGGACCGTTCCGCTTGGCGCGATTCGCATTTATCTCGGACGTACACGGGAATCTCCAGGCCCTCGAGGCCGTGCTGCGGTCAATTGACGAAAGGGGCGTGGACGCCACGCTTTGCCTCGGGGACGTGGTGGGCTACGGCCCGAATCCCGCCGAGTGCCTCGACCTCATCGCCCAGCGCGACATCTTTTCGGTTCAGGGCAATCACGATCTGAGCATCATCAATGACGTCGAGGCCCACCGGTTCAACCCTACCGCGCGCCTGTCGCTTGAATTCACGCGCGAACAGTTGAGCGAATCGCACCGCGAACTCATCGCCGCGATGCCGCGCATCGCCGATCTCGATGATGTGACCATGTGCCACGCTTCGCCCGTGAGCGATGGCTGCAGCGACTACATTCACGACCAGCAGATTGCCGCGCTCGCCTACGGCGGGTTCACGAATCACTGCCTGTTCGTCGGGCACACGCACATCCCCATTGCGTTTGGCACGCCCGAAATCGGTTATGCCGCGGTCGAGCCGAAGAACGTGCGCGTCGCGTTCCTTCCGCCGAACCTGCCCCTGCGGCTGGACTGCCGCTACCGCTACATCATGAATCCGGGCAGCGTGGGCCAGCCGCGCGATGGCAACCCGGATGCGAGCTTCGGCATCCTGGACGTCAGCCAGCGGACCTTCACGGTCCACCGGGTGGCGTACCCGGTCGAGCAGACCCAGGCGGCGATTATCGAGGCGGGTCTGCCCAACTTCCTGGCCCACCGCCTGCGGCTTGGCGCCTAGGGCAGGCGACCGGCGGACCTTCTCAGCAGCCTCGACTCTCCCCCGGCCTGTGGGGGCGGCACGACGCTACCCATGCCGTATCCGGGCCAGATGGCGCTGAGGCCCGACAAATGGGGGCCGATATTCCCCTTTTTTTCAAAATTGGGGTTCCAATCGCAATCAAGATCGGTTATTCTGATGGGGAACGTCGGCAATGGTGATTCCGAGGGGGTCGGGATCGGATTGACGGTGCCTTCGAACTCCCCCAGGAATCTCAGTGCGCGGACTACGTTCGGTCGTCGGGCGCGAATGTCGCGCGCCGGCAGAATGTGTGTTTCTGCGGGCGCCTGCGGGCCGGGGTTGGCCGGCAGGTTCCGAACTGAAAGGAAGATCTCAGTTTTTCAGAAGGAGCGGATTCGATGAAACGCAGCATTTTCTGTCTCGGACTGACCACGGCAGTCGGCCTGACGGGCCTGGCCACCTCGGCGATGGCCCAGGACTGGTCCGACAACTTCGAGAGCTACACCAACGGGCAGGTGCTCTATCACGTCGGAGGCTGGAGTGGCTGGGATGACAGCCAGGCCGTCGCTGGTAGCTGCACGACGGCTCGTGCCCACGGCGGCACGAAGAGCATGCTCTGCGAGGGCTCCGATGATGCCATCCAGACGTTCGAGGGTCTCACCAGCGGTTCGGGCACGATGAGCGCCTGGGTGTACATCCCGATCTCGCAGTTCGTGGCCGACACGTTCTACATCGTGCAGAACGAGTACAACCACGGCGGCCCCTACCAGTGGTGCATCGAACTCTGCTTCGACTTCGAGGGCGACTCGGGCGGTGGCCCCGGCACCGTTGCCGATGACTTCCGCACCGAAACGAACTTCCCGCCGATCCAGTTTGATACCTGGGTCGAAGTGCGCTGCGAAGTGGACATCGACGCAGACACGATCAGCTGCTACTACGGCAATACGCTCGTCTCCACCGGCCAGCTCTTCATTCGCGGCGGCGCCGCGGAGATCAAGAACCTCGACCTGTACACCACCGGTACTTCCACGTACTGGGATGATTGCGCGGTGACGGGTCTTGGCGGCGGCGGCGGCGGCTACACCTGCACGATCACCGGCACCTGCCCCGGCCAGGTCAACCTCGCCTGGGACGGCGCTCCGCCCAGCACCCAGCAGGGCATCGTGTTCGCCCGCAACACCGGCTCATTCGTGGTTCCCAACGGCCCGTGCATGGGCACCCAGCTGGGCCTCGGCACCAACCAGCTTCAGCTGTACAACACCATCGGCACCGGCCCCAACGGCTCGGGCAACGTGAACGCAAACGCCAATCAGGGCGCGTGCGGCGGCTTCGTGCAGCTCGTCGCAATCGGCAATCCCTGCCAGACCAGCACCGTCGCCCAGGTTCCGTAATCATCGGCCGGTCAGCCTGCTGATGTGATTCGACTTCTCGACCTCACCCTCCTTCGAGGGTGAGGTCTTTTTTTGTGCGCAGCTTCCGTCGGAATGCGTTTTGATAAACGGAGCGCACCCGAGTCGGGTCGCGCCGCCGCGATCAGGGCAGCTCCGCCCCATCGAGCAGCGGCCTGATCTCAGGCGATCGCAGGGCCGCGTCGAGTTCGGCGATGCGTTCCTCGATTTCATTGATCGCCGCCGAGTAGTAGTGCTCGGTGTGGAAAAAGAGCCGGGCGACATCAGCGTCGAGGATGTTCGTCTGCCCTTCCTTGGTCTCGGGCATCATGAGCACCTTGCCGACGCTGAAGTTCGCCAGCGTGGACTGGCTCTGTCCGCCGTTGGCGGCGATCACCTTCTTGAGCATGATCGCGCGGCGGAGCCGCACGAGATCGGACTCATCGTTGAGAACGACGCTGAACCGCTTGCGGCCATCCGGCAGCGCCTGGTTCAACTCCCACAGCAGCTTCCCCCATGCCTTGCGATCCGGGCAGTCGTAAACGGCCAACTCCGGAATGGGCTCGGTGCCCAGGTGCAGTGGATCATCCGACTCCCGGTCGTAGTGGTAGGTCAGCACCAGCGCCTTGTCCGGATTCTGCTTGAAGAACGAGGCGTAGTCCGTGCCCTTGCCCAACCTGGACATGGCGTTCTCAAGGAACTGAACCGAGTAGCCGCCGAACTGTTCGGATTCGAGATAGATCAGCCGCTCGATCTGGATCTGCTTGCTCAGGTCGTGCTCGGTGCCGCGCACGTCCAGCCGCTTGATGAGTTCGTAGATCATGCGATGGACAAGGATGTCTTCGCCGGGGATGCGGCCGTGGATGAACTCGCTGAACGGCTCGACGTTGGCCAGGCGCGCATCTTGGCGGACCGCCCGGGCCGCGAGGCTGCTGTACGTCACCATGCGCCGATTCTCGGGCAGGAAGCGCAGATCAAACACGTCTTCGGCGCGCAGGCGATACGAGTCGCGGAACAGCTTGTTGCCGAAACTGTCGAAAAGGTCTTCATCCTTGGGCATCGGCCCGGCTACGTAGATGTCCTCGGGCAGCACGTAGGGTGTGAGCACGATGATCACTTCGCGCTTGAGCCGCTGCGTCCGCTGAGCCTGAAAGAGCAGGCCGACAAGCGGCAGATCGCCCAGGAGCGGCACTTTGTCCTTGGTGATGGTGAGATCGCGGCTGACCAGCCCGCCGATGATGAACGGCGTGTTGTTGTCGATGCGGGCGTAGGTCTGCACCCGCCGCGTCGAGATCGTCGGAGCCGTCGCCAGCAGGTCCCCATCCGTGGAGCGAATCTCCAGATCGCGGCCGGGCACCACCGCCGAGACGACCGTGTCGATGAGCATGCTGATCTCGTCGGCGCGCTCGGTGATGCGCGGCCGGACGTTGAGCAGGATCCCCGTCGGGATGTACTGGAAACTGAACGAGAGTTTGTTCGAGCCGGTGGCCGTGCCTTCCTGGCTCGTGGCGATGGGAATGTCCTCGCCGACGCGAATCGTCGCCTGGCGGTTGTCGATCGTCAGCACGCTGGGACGCGAGAGGATCTCCGCCTTGCCCTCGCGCACCAGGGCGCGGATGCGCGCTGACCAGTCGCGCGGCACATCGCGCGAATCGACGCGCGAGAAGTCCAGCGTGTCTTCAAGACCGCCGGCGACGAGTTTGCCCAGGACAAGGTCGATCGGGCCCTCGCGGAACTGCCACTCGATGCCGAGATCGTCCAGCCCGTCCTGGCTGATCTCCAGCACCATGCCCTCGACAAAGATCTGCCGCGCCGGCCGGTCGATGTAGTCCGTCAGCAGATTGCGCACCCGGGCCAGCTGCTGCGGGTTCGCGGGGTGATAGAGCACCAGCAGCCGCGAAGAAGGCGAAGAAACGAGATCGGGCGAGAGCGGCGCGGCGGTGTTGGGCAGCACGGTGACGCCGAAGTTGCCCTGCACCGTTCCCGAACTGCCAACCAAGCCCGTCTGCTCCGGAGTCGGCGAAGGCAACTGCACCACGAGCGGGAGCTTGGCGTACTCGATCTGCTGGGGCACCTGCGCGGCATTGGCGACTACGTTGACGCCCAGCCCCTGCAGCGCCGTCAGCGCACCGGTCGCGTCGATGTAACTGAGTTGGATGACGTTTCGGCTGAGATTCTCCGGGGTGAGGTTCGTCCGCATGGCGTCGAGGCCGGCGACGAGCGCTTCCGTGCGTGTCTGCACCTGAGCCAGATCCGGGTTCACCGCCCAGGGCGCCTCGGCCGCCGTCCGCTGCAGCCCGACAGCCCAGACCTGCGGCGGCTGGGAGAGGGACGTGCGATACCCCAGCGCCAGAACGCTCTGCGTGCCGTCGGCCGCATGTCTGCCGAGCACCGTGAGATAATTGATCTCCTCTGGCAGAGGCGGTAGTCCTTCGATCGAATCGGCGGTCACTTCGCTGTAGCCCTGTTCGGTTTCGAAGGCCAGGGCCAGGCTTCGGATCATCTCGCCGAGTTCGGTGCTGCTCAGGCGCGGCACGGTGATCAGCTTGCCGGCATCGGGCGGCAGCGCCGGGGCCGCCGATTCGGGCTGAGCCAGCGCGGCTTCGACCTGCCGCTCGGCCAGTGACACGCGCTCTGGCTCGCCCCCTGCAATCGACTGCGCGAAAGCGATGTCTTCGCGCGTGGGTGAGAGCCGCCCGCCCGGGTCCACAAGCCGCAACGGCCCCTGCTCGCTCTCGCTGCTTTCGATCGCGTCGCGAAGGCGCAGCGCATCCGCTTCGGCTGGATCGGCGACGAGCAGTCCGCCGCTGGCGCGAGCCGATTCGATGCCGTATGTCCGAGTCGAGGTGCTCTCCGAAACGCACCCGGGGTTCAACAGACCGAGCAGCGCCCAGCCGACGATGAGGATGGATGTGATGGTGGTTCGAGGAACCTGGAGGTGCGGCTTTGATTCCACGGTGGCTCTCTGTTGGACGGGTTTCTCGGAACTGACGGGCGACGCCTCCTCTTTCTCCTCCGTCGGCATATCGGTCTTCGCTCCATCGCGAACCGTGGTGATGAGCCGGTCCGGAACGGGCGAGCGCAGCGGCGTGTCTCCCGCGCCGCGCAACGGGGTCTCTCGCAGATCGAGCAGCGCCGATTCGCCCGGCGGGCCGTCAAAGGCCACTCTTCCGTCGCGGATGACCACGACGCGGTCCGCCAGTTCGAGCAGTTCGGGCTTGTGCGTGATCATGACCACCGTTCGAGTGCGAAACCGGGAGAGGATCGATTGGATGATGGTGACGGATGATCGATTGTCGATCGACGCCGTCGCCTCGTCGAGCACGAGCAGGAGAGGCTGCTTGAGCAGGGCGCGGGCCAGGTTGATGCGCTGCCGCTCGCCGCGCGACAAGTCGCTGCCGTTGGGGCCGATGCGGCTGTCATAGCCGTCGGGCCTCTTCTCGATGAAACGATCCGCGCCGGTCAGGCGGCAGACGTCGGCCAACTCTTCTTCCGTCGCATCCGGCCGCGCATAGCGCAGATTCTCCGAAATGGACGCGTCAAAGAGGAAGACCTCCTGGAAAGCGATGCCGATGGCGCTGCGCAGTTTGTTGATGGGAACGGAGCGGACATCGTGCCCATCCACCAGCACCTGGCCCGAGGTCGGATCGATGAATCGCGGCAGCAGGTTGAGCAGCGTGCTCTTGCCCGAACCGCTGGGGCCGGTGATGGCCACGCGCTCGCCGGGCCGGATGGTCAGGCTGATGTTCTTGAGGATGGTGCGGCCATGGCCGAAGGCGAAGGAGACATTGCGGAACTCGATCGCCCCGAGCAGCGGGGCCGCCGCGACCTGCCCGGACGCCGCCGGCACGCTGTCGGATTCGGCATCGGGCTGGTGGAGCATCTCGAACACGCGATCGACGCAGGCGGTGGTCTTGGAGAGGTGGCTCGTGCCGCTGATGACTTCCTGCATGGCGGGATACAACATGCCGACGTAGCCGAAAAACATGATGAACGTGCCGCCGGTCATGTGGCCCTTCATCACCTGCCAGGCGCCGAAGCCGAACAGGAACACCGTGCCCACGCCGACGAACAGGTCCCCCACCACCTTCTGCATGAACTCGTAGCGCTGCGTGCCGATCTGGCTGTGGCGGCTGGCGTCGATGGCGCGGTGGAATTGGGCCTTCTCGCGCCCTTCACCCGTAAAGCCCTTGACCACTTCCACGCCGAGGTATTTTTCGATCACGTTGCCGTACGCCGCGGCGATGTTCTCCTGCGCCTCGGTGTGCCGCCGCTTGATGGGCCGCTTGAAGAACCAGTACGTGCCGAAGTGCAGCGGCAGCACGATCGAACTCGCCAGCGCCAGTCGCCAGTTGACCGCATAAAGAATGATCAGCAGCACCTGCGCCATCAGGACATTGAGCAGGAGCGTCGGCAGTTTGTCCTGGATGAAGAACTGGATCTTGAACGTGTCATCGAGCAGGCGCGAGCCGACCTTGCCCGGCTGCTGCGCCTTGTAGAAGCGCAGGCTCAGCTGCTGGAGGTACTCGAACAGCCGCTTGCGCATCGAGAAGCACACGTCCTCGCTCACGCGAACCGAGAGCATGCGGCTGGGATAGAACAGCGCATTGCGAATGACGTAGATCAGGCCCAGCAGCGGCAGAATGGCCCACAGCAGCGTCCAGTTGCCGCCCGTGCCGTCTTCGTGCGGGAACACGTCGTCGATGAGCAGCTTGACCGCGTATGGCAGCGCAAGATTCGTCGCCACCAGCAGCGAGAGCAGCACGACGACCAGCGCCAGGCGCCTGGCATGCGGACGGAGCAGATCGGTCAGGCGACCGCCTCCCAGGTCCGTCGGCTTCTCTGTCTCGCGGTTCATCCTGTCTGGACATTCCTGCGAACGACTCGCTCAGTTCATGCGCTCCGTCAACCACGACCGCGGCCGACCCGGAGGCCCGCCGTGGTCCGCAACGATCGCCAACAGCCCGGGCCCCCCACGCAGCGAGCCGGAATCCGCCTCGCACCGGCAGCGAAGAGTTACGCTGTCTATCGGCGTTGTCCCACCACCTCCCATAGTAGATGGTTCGCATCGGCGACGCAGGGATCGCGGCGGTTTTCCAAGGTCCGAGTACACGGCCGCGGCGTTCGCCCAGCGGCGCATCGCTGCCGGCGCCGGCCGTTCATGGCGCGCCGCGACCACTCAGCCGCGCGCCATGACTCACGCGGCACGCTTTGCCGCTTCACCCGAGCGTGTATTCGCCGCCGCCGCGCTCCACCCCTCGACGCGCGCCTCGCACCGGTCCGACCACGGGCCGACCTCGCCGGTCGCATCCGCCCAGCGGCCCCAGTACACAATCATCCGCGGCCCATCGGGAAGCGGAAACTCCACCCGCATGGGGCTGCTCGTGAACGACCGCAGATACCACGGCCGCTCACCGGGCAGGCGCGGAATCGGCCGGCCCGGTTCGATCATCTCGATGAACAACTCCAGCCGCGCCGCTCCGCGCGGCTTGGCCCGGCTGCGCGCGCCGAACTGCTCGCGGAACTCGATCACGTGCGCTCCGCCTTCCGATCGGACGTAGCGCAGATACGGCCCCTGCTGCGGGCACGGTCGCCGACGCGCCCGGCGCGGCTGCTCGCGCATCTCCACCGACATCTTCGCCGTCGAATCGATCTCGGTGTTCGCTCGAATCAACGCCCCGTACTTGCGCACGATGCGCTCCGCCCGCGCCCTGGCCGCATCCTTCTCTCGGATCGCCTGCGTCGTGCGCGTGCGCGGCCAGGTCGCCAGCGCCAGCCGATGACGAAACTCCGTCACCGCGCGGCTGATGATCTCCGCATCGCCTTGCGACAGAAAGTAACGCTCAGGCGATCTGCTGACGCCGTCCGAGAAGTTCCGCGCCATCTGCGCAAAGCCGCGGTCCGAATCGCGAATGAACTTTCGTGCCATGTCCGGCCCTCTTCATGTCGATGTGAAAAACAGGCCGCGCCTGCGGCCGACGAGGCTCGCGCTTCTGGAGGCGGTTCTGAGCGCACGCATGCAACAGCAGCAGCCAAATCTTCGGTCGGCGGCCACTCCATCGCTGAGCGCCGCAGCCCCATTCGCGTTGTCGGCCAATAACGCGCTGCGCTTCAGCTCAAGTTCGAGAATCGCCGGCCCGCGCCGCAAGTCATCTCGTCTTCGCCAGGCGTGGCGCCACGAGCATCGGCAGTGCCCCAGCCCACACGGGGCGTCAGAGATGCCGCTGCAGTCGCCGCGCTGCGCCCCCGCCGCGTGATCCAGCCCAATCCGAGAGCCGAACCGTCCCGCCCGGGAGTCCCCGCGCCACACCCGGGAGTGAACGGGGGATTTGGCAAAAGGAACGGTTGCAAGAGCAATCTCAGGCAGCGCAGACGCCTGATGCCCGGGTGATATTGCGCGGCGAGTCAGCGTCTTTGCGAAAGGAACCGCCGCCTTCGCCCGTTCAGCGAGTGATCCGGCAACGACCTCCGTTGCGGTGCGCTTCTCCCCGGCTCATTCCGCGAGAAAATAGACGGAAAGGACAAAGCCGGCGCCTCTCTAAGCGTCCGCAACGGCCCCGATCGCTCTCGCACCGGATCAATTCGTCTCCGCAATGGCTCAATAGGTCGCTGCAATCCCTCGCGCCGCCGCGTCGCCGCGTGGCGCGGTCACCACATTCGGCCATTGCTCTCGTTGATCATCCCAAATAAACGTACCAGTCCCATTTTCTTCCCTGTTCAAAGTGAACCACGGCTCGAGAGACGCTCAAAGCTCCAGACTTCGTCGAATCGTGCTACAATGCCTGATTGTTCTCCGGTACCACATCGCCCCGAACACAAGGCACCATAGCAATGAATAGAATAGAACGTCGTAAATCAGTCCGGGCCAGATAGGGTGATATGGCAGAGTAATCGGAGCGATGTTCGGCTCCGAATCGCTCGTCCATCCCGGTTCCCATAGCACGATACCGCCGGCGCTCTTCATTCGCGCACTTTCGTAATTCGCGCCGACGTACAGTTCATGAAAGGCCGACAAACATTGAAACGGCCAACCGGTCGTTTCGATGAACAGCCCAGCCGGTTGCTTTCCGGGCTGAATAATACTTATCTTTCCAGCGAGCCAACGTGGCACTAGTTGTGCTGGCGGTCGCTCCTGCATGCCAGGCGCCTTCGCATACTTGACCACGCAGCTTACCATAATACCTCGGTGTGCAACATTCCGGAATTCATCTATTGTCCATTCCGCCCGCTGGTAATACGTGAAGGTGGAGATGGTCGAACGTGTGTGGATCGGGTCGACCATTACGGCCATCATCCAGGAGACGGATATCGCTGTGACAGCGCCCAGCGTCACAATTGCGCACAAATAGCCTACGAGGCAGGGCAGGAAAACGGGGCAGGTACGTTTGTTGGCCATGGCCTTCTCTCCGGTGCATGCGGTGTGCTCCTCATGGAAACCACGCACCGCCAACTGACTCGCCCTGCGGGCAAGAAAACGGGACAGGAACGTTTATCAGGTCTGCTCATGCCGCTACCGCCTTCCGCGGCCGGCCGCGCGGCCGAAACGTGTGCTCCAAGAGCCAGCGCCGCCGCCGTCCGCCTCACCAACGACGAATGGTAGCCGCCGTCATTATCGAAGATGGCCATGCGATAGACGCCGCGATGTCGCCATAACTCGATCTGCCATAACAACATCTCATTCCAACACAAAGCCCGGGAACGCTACAAGGAAACGTTGTCGGGCCTTCTCGTCTGTCTG
>JADZAS010000018.1 GCA_020852515.1 Phycisphaerales bacterium | reverse complement strand
CCCGATTCGGCCTGGCGTGGCGGTTTCGGTCGCGCGGCCTGAATCGCCCGTAAGTCTCGCCCTGCCGCGTTCTTGCGCGTTGTTGCGCCTTCTTGCAGGTTGTGGCGGTTTCGGTGGTCCGGTTACGGCTGGATCATGGTGCCTGCGGTGAGCCTGCTCATCAACCACTTCGATCTCTTCGGCACGCGACAGGTCTGGCTGCATCTGCGCGGCAGAGACTACACGCACCTGCCCTTCCGCACGCCATCGGTCTACCGGCACGTGCGCCACCCGCTCTACGTCGGCTGGATGATCGCGTTCTGGGCCACGCCGACCATGACCCTCGCGCACCTGCTCTTCGCGATCGCCATGACCGCGTACATCCTCATCGCCATTCCGCTCGAAGAGCGCGACCTCATCGCCCACCACGGCCGGACCTATCTCGACTACAGGCGCCGCGTCGGCGGATTGATTCCGCGCCTGCCCGGCGGCGGCGGCGACGACCTGCAGGGAGCAACAGAGTCATGTGCCTGAGATTCCTCGACACCGTGAAACCTACCACCATCGCCTACATCTCTCGAACTCCAAGGAGAAGCCTCATGAAGAACCTCGCCATTGTCATTCGCGACGACGGCTACGACCGGTTGCTCACGCCGCTCACCTTTGCCTATGTGCAGGCGAAGCGCGGCGTCACGGTGGACATCCTCTTCGTGCTCTGGGCCGTCAAGGCGCTGACGCACAGCGGCGTGCAGTCATTGCGGATCGAGGGTCGCCACGCCGACGATGAGCAGTGGCTGCGCGACCGCCTCGCGGCCGAAGGCGACCCCGTCGAGATCCACGACTTCCTCCGGGCGCTCAAGGACACGGGCAACGTCGGCCTCTACGCCTGCCGGCTCGCCGCCGCAACTTTCGACGTGAGCGACGCCAACCTTCTGCCCGAGGCCGACGGGATCGTCGATCCGGCTTGGTTCCTCAACGAAAAAGCCGTCGCGGCCGATCACTGCCAGTACTTCTGAATCATCATCCGCCTTCACAAGCCGCCCTCGCCCCACCGGGCCGAGCCGATTACACTCGTCGGCCCCGGGGCGAGGGGCTTTCACATTCACCAGGAGATCATCATGCAGAAACTGAGTCTTGTGGCATGCGGATTTGTGCTCGGAGCGGCGGTCGCGATGACAGGCGGGGCGGCGATGCTTCGCGGTGTGGAGCACGCCGCGCAACCCGAACCACCCGACATGCAGGCGATGATGCAGAAGTGGCTCGAAACCGTGAAGCCCGGCCCCGCCCACGCCGCGCTCGAAACCACTGTCGGCAACTGGGAAACGATAACGAAGATCTGGATGGCCGGCCCCGACGCGCCGCCCACCAGCCTTGCCGGCACGTCCAAGCGCTCGTGGGTGCTGGGCAAGCGCTTTGTCCTCGAAGAGAGCAAGGGCCAGTTCCCCATGCCCGACAGCACGGGGCAGATGAGCATGGTGGCCCACGACGGCATGGGCCTGACCGGCTACGACAACTTCCGCAACGTCTACGTCGGCTGCTGGGCGGACACGCTGGGCACCCAACTGCTCACGATGACCGGAACTCCAGGCGCCGACGGAACATCCTTCACCTCCTACGGCCCGATGGATGAGCCGATGCTCAACGTCATCGGCCGCACGGTGAAGTACAAACTGTTTGTCGTCGATCCGGACACGATGGTGTTCGAGATCTTCGACCTCCACGCCGGCGAAGACTACCGCGTCGTGGAAGTAACCTACAAGCGCGCCAAGTAACGGCGCGGCTGCTGCACAACCTGCGTCAAAACGAAAGACCGCCGGCCAGGAGCCGGCGGTCTTGTGCATGAGTCCTGGTGAAGCGCGAATCAGTTCGACCCGACTTCTTCGCCCTGAAGGCTGTCAACAACCTCGACCGTCGAGCCACTCGGCGGCGCGGCGACCGGCGCGCGGCCGTCGGCGCCGGCCTCGACGTACGGACCGCGATCCGGCTCGACGGCGGCAGCGCCATCGACGGGCACCACGCGGATGCCCTGGTGCAACTTGAATCCGGTGCCCGCGGGGATGAGGTGTCCGAGCAGGACGTTTTCCTTGAGCCCCGAGAGTGGATCCATGGCCCCGCGAAGCGCCGCTTCGGTGAGCACTTTGGTCGTCTCCTGGAACGAAGCGCCGCTGAGCCACGACTCGCTCTGCAGCGAGGCTTTCGTAATTCCCAGCAGCAGCGTCTTGGCGGATGCGGGTCGAGCACGCTTGGCCTTGGCGCCGCTCTTGCCCGCGGCTTCAGCCTGGGCGTTGGCTTCGCGGATGTCGTCCTTGGTCACCAGCGCTCCCACCGGCAGAGCCGTGTCCCCGGCGTCGGAGATGCGGCCGTAGCGCGCGATGTCCTCGTTCTTGCGCCGGAAGACGAACTTGTCGACGACCTCGTTGGGAAGCAGGTCGGTGTCGCCGGAGTTCTCGACGCGCACCTTGCCCAGCATCTGGCGCAGGATGATCTCGACGTGCTTGTCGTTGATCGGCACGCCCTGCGCGCGGTACACGTTCTGCACTTCTTCGAGCATGTACGTGTACAGCGCATCGTCGCCCTTGATGCGCAGGATGTCGTGCGGCACGAGCGGACCCTGCGTGAGCGGGTCGCCCGCGTTCACGAAATCGCCCGCGTGCACGAGCAGCAGCTTGTCCTGCGGCACGTGGTGGTCCTTCTCGATGCCCGCCTCGGACACCACGCGAATGGTCATCTTGCCCTTGCGCTTGTCCGAATAGAGTTCGACCGTGCCCGAAATCTCGGCGATGATGGCCGGGTCCTTGGGCTTGCGCGCCTCGAAGATCTCGGTGACGCGCGGCAGACCGCCGACGATGTCGGCCGAGCCGGCCACGGCCTTGGGCTGGCGGGCGAGCATGTGCCCGACCTTGATCGCCTGGCCTTCCTTCACTTCGATGCGCGCCTTGGCCGGCAGGTAGTGGAAGTCGAGGATGTTGCCCGCGGCGTCGGCGATCAGAATCTGCGGGTGCTTCTCGCCCTTGTGCTCGATGACCACGAGCGCCGCCTTGCCGCCGCCCGAAGACTCCTCGCGCACCGTCTCGCCAATCTCGATGTCCTTGAACTGCACAATGCCCGACTTCTCGGCGAGAATCGGCGCGCGGTGCGGATCCCACTCGACCATCACCTGACCCTTGCGGACCTTCTCGCCGTTGCGCACGCGGATCCACGAGCCGTAGTCGATCTTGTAGCGATCCAGCTCGCGGTCGCGTGCATCGCGGATGATGAGTTCGCCGTTGCGCTTGAGCGCGGTGAGCACGAGGTTACCCTGGTCGTCTTCCACCTCGACTTCGTTGCAGTCAACGAGTTCGACGGTGCCGGCGGCCGAGGCCTTGTGAGACGTCTCGACGAGCGTGCGCTGCGCCACACCGCCGGTGTGGAACGTCCGCATGGTGAGCTGCGTGCCCGGCTCGCCGATGGACTGGGCGGCGATGATGCCCACGGCCAGCCCGCTTTCGACCAGGTCGCCCGTGGACAGATCCATGCCGTAGCACTTCGAGCAGATGCCCATCGCCGTGTCGCACGTGAGCGGGCTGCGCACTTCAAGCGTGTCGATGCCCAGCTCCTCGATGCGGGCGGCGCGGTCGGCGTCGATGATCTGACCCGCCTCGACGATGTTCTCGTCGGTCATCGGATTGATGATCGCCTGGCAACTCGTGCGGCCGAGGATCACCTCGCGCAGCGGGACGTCCACTTCTTCGCCCTTGTACACGGCACGCTTGGCGATGCCCTTCTTCGTGCCGCAGTCGCTTTCGATAACGATCACCGACTGGGCCACGTCGCACAACTTGCGGGTGAGGTAACCCGAGTCGGCCGTCTTGAGCGCCGTGTCCGCCAGTCCCTTGCGGGCGCCGTGGGTGGACGAGAAGTATTCGAGCACGCTCAGGCCTTCGCGGAAGTTGGCCTTGATGGGCGTCTCGATGATCTCGCCGCTGGGCTTGCTCATCAGGCCGCGCATGCCCGCCAGCTGCTGCATCTGGCTGATGTTACCGCGGGCGCCCGAGTCGCTCATGAGATACACGGGGTTGAGGTAAAGCTTGCCTTGCTTGGAATCGAGCGGCACCGGGTTGCCGTCTTCATCGCGCCGGTCGTGCTTGAGCGTTTCCACGAGGTGCTTGGTGACCTCTTCGCGGCAATGCGCCCAAAGGTCGAGCAACTGGTTGTAACGCTCGCGCTCGGTGATGGCGCCCGCTTCATAAGCGCGCTCCACCTGGTCGACTCGCTTCTGCGTGGCGTCGATAAGTTCGTACTTGGCCTTGGGAATGCGCAGGTCGGTGATGCCGAACGACAGCCCGGCCAGCGTGGACTGCTTGAAGCCCAGTTCCTTGAGGCCGTCGAGCAGATCGAGCGTCGCCGAGCGGCCGAGCCGTGCAAACGTGTCGTCGATGACGCGGCTGCCGCCCTTCTTGGCCAGCGTGCAGTTGTAGAAAGGCACGCCGTTGGGCAGGATGTCGTTGAGAATGCACCGCCCCACCGTCGTGCGGATTCGCGTGCCCGGCTTGATGATCTCCACCGGACCGTTCTGCGCGTTGACGACTTCCGTCACGTGCGGCAGGCGAACCCAGATCGGCTCGTGCGTCTGGATCTGGCCGTGATCCAGCGCCAGCATCGCGTCCATCGGATCCTTGAAGAAGCGCAGTTGCGAATCTTCCTTCTCCGTCGGCTGGATCGCCGTGATGTAGTACACGCCCAGCACGATGTCCTGGCTGGGCGGCATCACCAGACGACCGCTCGCCGGCGAGAAGATGTTGTTCGTCGAGAGCATGAGCACGTGCGCTTCCGCCTGCGCCTCGATCGACAGCGGCAGGTGCACGGCCATCTGGTCGCCATCGAAGTCGGCGTTGAAGCCGTGGCATACGAGCGGGTGAATCCGGATCGCGTTGCCCTCGACGAGCACCGGCTCAAACGCCTGAATGCCCATGCGGTGCAGCGTCGGAGCGCGATTCAGCAGCACGGGGTGCTGGTAGATCACCTCTTCGAGGATGTCCCACACCTCCGGGTCGCGCCGCTCGAGCATGCGCTTGGCGCTCTTGATCGTGTCAGCGAACCCGTGCTCCTTCAACTTGCGGATGATGAAGGGCTGGTAGAGTTCGAGCGCGATCTTCTTGGGAAGGCCGCACTGATTGAGTTTCAGTTCCGGACCGACGACGATGACCGAGCGGGCCGAGTAGTCCACGCGCTTGCCCAGCAGGTTCTCGCGGAAGCGGCCCTGCTTGCCCTTGATCATGTCTGTGAGGCTCTTGAGCGGCCGGCCGCTCGATCCGAGCACCGGGCGCCGGCAGCGGCCGTTGTCAAACAGCGCATCGACTGCCTGCTGCAGCATGCGCTTCTCGTTGCGGATGATGACCTCGGGCGCGTTGAGGTCCATGAGCTTCTTGAGGCGGTTGTTGCGGTTGATGATGCGCCGGTACAGGTCGTTGAGATCGCTGGTGGCGAAGTTGCCGCTCTCGAGCAGCACGAGCGGGCGCAGTTCGGGCGGGATCACGGGGATCACGTCCATGACCATCCAGGTCGGATCGTTCTCGCTGCCGCGAATCTGCTCGATGAGCTTGAGGCGCTTGGAGAAGTCCTTGATCTTCTGCTTGCTGCGGGTCTTGCTGAGGTCTTCGCGGATCGCCGCAGCCTCGGTATGGAGGTTGAGTCGCTCGATGAGTTCGCGCACAGCCTCGGCGCCCATCTTGGCTTTGAATGCCGAGCCGTACTGCTCGGAGGCGACGCGGAACTCGTCTTCCGTGAGCATCTGCCGGTACTCGAGCGGCGTGTCGCCCGGATCGAGCACGACGTAGTCCTGGAAGTAGATGATCTTCTCGAGGTCGCTCGTCTTCATGCCCAGCAGGTTGCCCAGGCGGCTCGGGAGCGCCTTGAAGAACCAGATGTGCACGATCGGCGAGGCGAGGTTGATGTGCCCCATGCGCTTGCGGCGGACGCGCGAGTGCGTCACCTTCACGCCGCAGCGATCGCAGATGATGCCCTTGTACTTCGTGCCCTTGTACTTGCCGCACGCGCACTCGTAGTCGCGCTCGGGGCCGAAGATGCGCTCGCAGAACAAGCCGTCCTTCTCAGGGCGGTAGGTGCGGTAGTTGATCGTCTCGGGCTTCTTCACCTCGCCGAACGACCACGACCGGATGTCGGTCGGGCTGGCGAGCATGACCTTCACACTGGCGTAGTCGTTCACGCGATCGTAGAAAGATTCGGACATGGCGCTTCCTGTCGCAGGTCGTTGTTCTTAGTCGCGGCAAGGGCCGCGTGGCGTTCATCACTCGTCGTCAGCGGCCGGTCAGTCGCCGGCCGCACTTTCAAATCCCGGCCAGAGGTTCAGGTCGATCTCATCCGGAAACATCGCCTTCAGTCGCCGCACGTCGTCGAGGTAGACTTCGGCGAGCAGCTCTCTCGTCTCATCTCCCAGCGAATCCGTCACCTGACGCTGCACATTCACCGGCGTTTCCATCCCTTCGGGCACGAACGAATCGTCGAGCCCGAGGAACCGGTACGTGCGGGCGATCATCTCCCGCGGCTGCGTTTTGCACTGCTCGTACTGGAGCACCAGCAGCCGCTCTCGCGGAATGACTCGCAGCAACGTGTCGCACTGGGCGGCATACATGCCGTTCCAGATAGACTCTTTTCGCAGGGCGTACCTCTTCATCACTTCGCGCCGAACCCGAGGGGCCAGCATCGCGCCGAAGCGCTGCTTGTACTCGTGGTTGAATCCCGACTCGTATCGCGAGACGGGTTCGCGAAACATCACGAGCACCCGGGCGTTCGGAGCGGCCTGCTGCAGACGGCGAATCGTGTAAGGACTGGCGAGATAGTTCGGAGTCCACTCGCCGCACAGCCTGCCTTGCGGCCGGGCGAATGCGGCGTGATACGTCTCGATGTCGCCGACCGTCATCGGCCGCTCGAAGAAATGCGTGAGGTAGTGCATCTCCTTTCGCTTGAAGAGGTTTGGCGCCACCTGCGGATGGGCTTCAATGAGCCCGGCCCACCACGAGGTGCCGCTTTTCTGCGTTCCGACTCCGACATAGTCCGGCGGCGCGGCCCTCAGATTCCCGGCCGGCGGCAACTCACTGCGTGTCCACGGCCGAGCCAGCCTTCGAATCGGGAACGGGGCAATCCTGCTGCCCAGCCCGGCGTATTCGAGTGCGTATCGAACTGCGTTGACAACCGGGTGATCCGCCACCGTTGACCGCCGCACGTCCTTTCTCTGAACTTCCGTCTGATCTGAGACTCAATTCAACTCCGCACGCCCCGGCGTCCGCGCATCAGAGGATCGCCGCGCTCTCGATGGGCTTCTTCTCCAGCGTCACGTTCATGCCCAGGCCGCGAATCTCGTTGCACAGGACGTCGAACGCCACGGGCATGCCCGCCTCGAGCGAGTTGGTGCCTTTGACCATCGATTCGTAAATCTTGGTGCGGCCCTCAACGTCGTCGCTCTTGACGGTGAGCAACTCCTGCAGCACATACGCGGCGCCGTACGCCTCGAGGCCCCACACTTCCATTTCGCCGAAGCGCTGCCCGCCCGTGCGCGCCTTGCCGCCCAGCGGCTGCTGGGTGATGAGGCTGTACGGTCCCGTGGCCCGCGCGTGGATCTTGTCATCGACGAGGTGATGCAGCTTGAGCAGGTACATGAACCCCACGGTCGTCTTCTGGCGGAACGGCTCGCCCGTGCGGCCGTCGTACAGCTGCGCCTTGCCGCCGCGCGGCATGTGGGCCAGCAGTTCGCGCTCGCCCGGGGGCAGGTGCGTGTCTTCGCATTCCTTGAGCCGGGCCTTGACGTGCGTGTTCGCCTCGTCGATGGCCTTGTGCACTTCTTCTTCCGTCGCGCCGTCAAACACCGGCGTCACCGCCTGGAACCCCAGCACGCGCGCCGCCCAGCCGAGGTGCGTTTCGAGAATCTGTCCGACGTTCATGCGGCTGGGCACGCCCAGCGGGTTGAGCAGGATGTCCACCGGCGTGCCGTCTTCGAGGAACGGCATTTCCTCCTCCGGCACGATGCGGGCGATCACGCCCTTGTTGCCGTGGCGGCCGGCCATCTTGTCGCCGACCTGCAGCTTGCGCTTCATGGCCACGAAGACCTTGACCAGCTTGATCACGCCCGGCGGCAGCTCGTCGCCGCGCTTGAGGCGGCTCTCCTTCTCGGCGAACAGGGTCT
>JADZAS010000017.1 GCA_020852515.1 Phycisphaerales bacterium | reverse complement strand
TTGCGCGAGTAGTCCATCGCGATGTCGCCCAGCTCGCCCGTCAGCCTGGCCGCGTCGGCCGGCAGCATCTTCGCTTCCTTGGCGAACTCGGCGATCGTCTCGTTCCACCATTGCTGCACGCTCGTGGTTGCCGGGCTCTGCGTTGATCTGCTGGCCATCGCGATTCACTCCTGTCGGGGTTGTGGTGGGCGGCGTGGGGGTCGTGGGGGGCGTGGGGGTGCCGAAGTCGAGCTGCCACTGCGCATCGAGGCGCTGCTGCTCTTCAATCACGAGCGTGCGCAGGCGCAGGGCGCCGCCGGTCAGTGACGGATCGGCTTCGAAGTACTGCCGCGCCTGGGGCAGCAGCGTTGCGTGGTTGGCGATCGTCTGGGCGCAGTACTCGGGGCTGGGCGTGTTGAGATCGTCGAGCGTGTCCTGGCGGGTGATCGCTTTGAACCGTGCGGCTCGCTCGAATTCGTCGATGTCGCCGTCGCCCTGAACGTAGAGGCGCAGGTCAGGCAGGATGAGATCATGCGTGACGATCGTCGCCTTGTGATACGCCTCGGCCGCGTGCTTGGGTGCGGCGCACCCGCCGACGGCGAGCAGCAGCAGCGCGACGATGGCGATCATCGCGAGGACAGCGAGGCCTTCGAGGTACTCGCGCAGTGTGTGGGTGCAACGGCCGTGCGGGGGAGTGTCGCTGGTTGTGATGCAGGGGTACTTGCCGAGACGAATCCGCTTCAGTGCGCTGGTGGCCACGAAACACCATCCTTGGCGTTTCTGCGATCAGGCGGGGTCTACTAGGTCCCGTTGCTCCCGATCTAGTGGCCGCGTCATCTGCGTCGCGGCAATGAGTTGTCAAAAAATCAGATAGGCACCCAAATCGAACAAGTCCACTGCCCGGCCGTCACGCTGCTATCAGCACACCCAGCACCATCAGGAGTGCGATGATGACAACCGGTAGCAGCGCCCAAGCAAGAAGTCCGAAGAACACGCCCTTCGCAATAGACCGTTCAAGCTTCCTCCAGTACTGGAGCGGAGGCATCGTCCATGCCGGCACAGGCGCAATGGAAGCAGCAATTGGTGGCCCGACAGCCTCCGCGGCACTGGCAGTTCGAAGTTGCTCCATCGCGCGTTCCAGTTGATCGGCCTCGCTGAATTGATCATTGACTTGCTCGCACCGCCGCACCGCAATACCGCGCCGAAGCGCCTCCATCTCCGCGAGGTTCGGATCGCCGGCTTCGACGATGATGGTCGTTTCATACCCCGAGTCGCGATCGATGCCGTTGATCCTGAACTTGCGCATCAGCGTCTCCTCATCACTCGCGCCGCCACCCTGTGCACGATCGACGATAGGCCGATCGCGATGGCTACGAGCAGATCGATCACGAGGACACGAAAACCCATGACTCCCTCGGCAATCACCGCGTCGGCACGGCGTACCACACGACCGGAAGAACGCGTAGCACATGCGATTTTGACACACGCTCCGTCTGCGGATGGAAGTTCTGATTGTTGGCGAAGAGCAGCCAATCTTTGTCCGCGTCGTAGACGTTCTTGATCGTCGCCATGTAGTCGCGTTCGCCACCGAACTGCACGAAACATGGCTCGCCATCGAACCGCTCTTCGTTGGGAGCGATGAAGACAAGGGCGCCCTCAGGCATGCGCGGCGCCATCGAATCGCCGACGACGCGCAACGCGAACGCCTGCGGATCTCGGATGCCGTAGAGGCCGCGCACGGGCAGCTGCGACTCAATCGTGCCGTCGTACACGCCGCCATCAGGCAGTCCGCCGCGCACATCAGCCAGGAGCGGAATTTCGTCGGGCAGATCGCCCGGTGGCAATTCTTCGCCGATAGCGCTGTTCGACTCATTCCCAAGTTCATTGACCGCGACGCGGCGAGGATCAACGAACATGGCGCTCATCAGCGCCGTAACCGTTCCGCGAGCTGACTTCCTCACGTACTTCTTGATCAATCTCGGGTAGTTCGAGTTGAAGACCCGTTCGAGAGTGCGCAGTTTCTGACCGCGCAGATCGAGCTGCGAGCCACGCTCAAGATTTGAGATCGTGGCCTTGGACACCCGCCCAGACTCGCCTTCAGAAACCGTGCCGGTCAAATCTGCCAGCTCTTGCTGGCTGAGCCCCTTCGCCTCACGGTTGTGACGCACCCAGTCGCCAACGGATGGAGTTCCCATGCCAGAAACTGTCAGACCCAAGTCTCGGCAGTCTAGATATTTACGATGAAGTTTCACAAATTCATCCAAATTCACACGAACAACGCTTGACTAGTAGAACAAACTAGGCCATACTCAACGCAATGCGACGGTTTGAGTACGACATCCCCGCGATCGACCGAGCCAGAATGGCGAAGGGACTCAGCTGGCACGCGCTCGCCGTCACAGCCGGGGTCTCCGCCCGCACAATCTACGACGGCCTCTCCGGCAAGAGAGACTGGCGCGGTGAAACCGTCAAGAAGCTCGCCGCTGCGGTTGGGCTCGATCTGTCTGATCTGGTGATCGATGTCCATGCGCGTCGCGATCGAAAACACGCTACTTCATCTGCCCCCCTACACGAGCAACCAACGGCCGTGCGGGGGGCTGTCAATTCCTCGCGATCGAAGGGAGGCCGCGCATGTGCGTGAGCGCCGCTTCGATCGCGATCAAGCCCTGTACCCAGCGCCCTCATTCCGACGAGATCAGCGCTGAGTCCCACACGCGCGCGGTGACTTGTGGTCCCGCGCTCGAATCGCCATCGCGCTGCGCGGCCCATGATCGTCCGCGCGGCGTGTTCTCATCTATGACCCGCCCCGTCGTTGAAGGCTCGCGAGTCGCGGGCCGCGCCGGGGCATGCACCCAAATCGGAGGTCTGCCGATCGAGGAAAACTCCACCGTCTTTAGCACCAAGACCGGCGCGCAGCGCCACCGCGCTGCGCGTCGTTTGCTCATCACCCCTCCGCGCACTGCCGGCCCAATCGCCGGCGGTGCGTTTGGTTTCATGTGCAGCGTACCGGGGCGGAAGCGCCCCGTGCGCTATTGCCCGCGGCAAAGTTCGCCGCCCCGATAAGTCAGCCCTTCCCGCCGGCAAGGACGCCGAATCGTGATCGAGAGAGACGACACACTCATGGACGCATTCACCGACGCGACGCTGGGAGCCGATGACCAGGTCCCCTCGCTCGTGCTCCTGCGCGTCCTGCTCAATCGCGAGAAGAAGATCAACCGCAAAGCCCTGTGCGCCCTGTGGGACGTCAAGCCGGCCACGCTCGGGCACATGCTCGCCGGCCGCGTGCACATCACCGTCGAGCGCTGGGCGCTGCTCTTTGCCGAGACGCGCGACGAGCGCATTCTGCGGCTGCTCATCGATCCCGAACGCTTCGCCGTCTACGCCCTGCCCGAACTCACTGAACTGGGCAACCCGGTGAGCATCGGCGCCGCCTTCGTCGGCCTCGACCAGGCCCACCGGCGCATGAGCATGTACGTCCAGAGAATGCTCGGAATCCTCGGCGACATGCGCGTCGATGGTGATGACGGCGAACTGGTCTGCGATCTCAAGCACGACCTGCCCGATCTCATCGCGGCGCTGCTCGCCGGCAGCCGCCAGGTGCTCTATCTCTACGAGCAGTGGTGTGAGCGCCAGAGCCGCCGCGTCGCCGGCCGCATCGAGCCCAACCCCCACGACAACAAGGCGGTGAAGCGATGAGCGTGATGCCAGACAGAACTGGCGGCAGCAACTTCATCGCGGCCTACACGGCAGTGATGGCGCTGCGGCCGATCAACCTCGACATCGATCCGTACTGCCGCGCGCTGCGAAGTGCGCAGCATTCGATGCGGCGATTCGAGAAGCGTGCGAACCACTACGCGGGTTCGTGGCGCGGTGACGGTGTGCAACCGGCCGAGACGCGGCAGATGCGCCGGGCCAAAGCGCGGAAGGTGGTGAAGCGATGAGCGCGCCGTACTTCAACCTGCCCGATGCATACTGGCTGCGCTACGCGCATTCGCCACTGCCGCTGCCGGACTTCGAGACCTGGCTCGCCGGATTCGCGGGCAAGCCTCAAGTGCGCAAGATCGCCACTCCGCAGCGCAGGCCATCGCCAGCGGCGCCGCGCGCCCGGGAGGTGGCGGCATGACGTACAAGCAATGGTTCCGCCAGTTTTGCGCAGACCGGCAGACAGATCTCGATCGGCTCAACGTGCTGCGCGAGGTGACGCGCGGCGCGAGCCGCAAGGGCGGCGGGCTCAAGCGCATCCTCGACATCACCGCCGGCGACTGGCAGCATCAGTTGAAGGCCGAGACGGCGCGGGATGACGCGAAGCCGGCGAGCGGCGGGAGGGCAGCCTGATGTTCCTTGTGATGGCCATCGAGTACTTTGCCGACAGCGAGCCGGTCACATCTTTCGATATCCGCGACCGCTGGGACGATGCGGTCATGCTGGCCCGCTGCCTGCGCGACGAAGCGAAGTCGCGGGGCAACAGCGCAGAGATCGACGTCCGCCGGATCGAGCACTCGGTGAAGCGCTACGTCGTCGCCGCGCGGCCCAAGCGGAAGAGGAGAGCGGGATGAGCACTTCAAGCCACCCACGCTGTGGGCGCACATTGAAACGAGTTCCCATGCGCGAGCAGACGGCCGGCGACCAGCGGGCCGCGGTGCTCGCCACTGGCGACGCCGGCAGCGTGCCGCGCGAGATCGTGCGCGTCGAATGCGACTGCGAGACGCTGCTGGGCGCGGCGAGCGTGGTGGAGATCGATCGCAAGCAGGTCGGTCACCAGCTCGTGGCGCGGATGGCCTCGTACTGCGCTCACTGCAAACAGATCCTCACCTTCAGCCTCGTGGTCGATCCCGCCACCGGCCGGCGGCAGATGCAGCCGGTCCTCGCCAGGCGGCGCCTGCGCGGCGCGCCGAGCATCGATCGCTTCCTCACTCAGTACCCGCAGTGCAGGGGGATTGTGCAATGACGGCCGCCATCCGGCCCATGATCCTCAACGCCGATGTGAGCGACCTTAATCGCTTCGCGCCCGACTACCTCGCGCGGTGCCAGAATGAACTGTGCCGGCAGATCGGCGGCCTGGCGTTCTTCAGCCAGGGATGGTTCTACAGCCAGTGGTACGACGGCGACACGCAGCAGTGGCACACCGGCAAACTGCAACTCAATGTCTTCGATGACACGGTCAACCGCAACGTCGGCGCGCGGACCATCGACTTCAAGGGGCTGTGCGTCGTGGACATCGAATCAGAAGAGGCGCTCGGCGCGGCACTGCGCGGCGACGCCGCCGCGATCGAGAACATTCGCGCGTGCCTCTCGCGCGTGCGGCGCACCTTCCCCAACGCGTGGGTCGGCATGTACGGCCCGCGGCTGCCGCAGTATCACCACACGACGTATGGACTGCGCGGCGATGAGTGGTCCGTTCTCATGTCACGGGTGCATGACTTGATCGACGCCTGGCATCCGCCACTCAACGCCATCAGCGGAGAGTTCGAGCACCGGCGGTTCGCCGATCTGCTCACGCTTGTCATGGACAGCGGCAAGCGCTGCCTGCCCTATCTCTACTGGCCCGAGGTCTATTCGATCTGGGACTACCAGAGCGACGTCATCGCGGCGCTGGGCGAGAAACGCTTCGGGCACGCGCTGGCGTGGGATCGGAGGCTGATCCGGTGAGCAAGCGCAAGGGCAACAACCGCGACGGTGAGCTGGCGGCGTACTTCAAGTTCGCCGTGCGCCACAGCAGCCAGGCGATCGTCGCGCGTTTCCATCAGTACGACCATGCCCTGGAGTTCGCCGGCGTGATGCTCGCGCGGATCGCCAGCGCCAACTCGGCGCTGCCCTCCGGCTGGATCTCGATCGAGTGGCGCGACGATGACGGCCGCACCCACAGCCAGACGATCACCCTCACCCTTGAGCAGCAGGAGGTGAGCGGATGAGCGAGGTGCGCTTCGACAAGATCGCTCGGTACCTCGACCGAACCAAGCTCGTGCGCCACGAGTCGGGCTGCAAACTCACGATGCCGATGTATCACGGCGCCGTCGAAGTATTCACGTGCGACGGCACCAATCACGATCGCTCATTCACCTGCATCGACTACCGCACGCGCGGCGCGGTCTATACGACAACGCTGCCTCGGTTCTACCACGAACGCTGGGTGCGGCGACTGGCTCGGTGCTTCGTTCGTCAGATTGAGGCAGACTTCCCATGACCGCCGCCGCGCGCCAACCTCGCTTCGCGCAGGGCGTGGACGAACGGCCCGACGCCGAGTTCCTGCCCATCCGCAAAGCCGCGCGCCTGCTGGGCAAGACCGAGGGCGCCTTGCGCGTCGAATGCATCCGACGCCTCAGTGAGCGCGGCCTCGCACGCCAGGTGCGCAGCCGCGACTCGGGCCGCATGACCTGGCACATCCACCGGTCCTTCGACCGCCGCCTTATGATCGAGGCCGGCGCCAAGCTCGCCGCCGACGGCACCGCGCAGGTGCTGCTCGCAGCGACCCAGCAGCAGCGCGACATCGCCGCCTGCAAGATGCGAGTGCTGATCGCCTATCGCGAACTGATCGCCGGCTCTGAGCGGGTGTCGGACGCCATCGACTCTTTCATTGCCGAGAAGAGCATGGGCCTGGAACTCCGTCTCTCGCGCCGCACGCTGCAGCGCTGGTCAAGCGAAGCGCCGCCGAGCGATCAGCGCGACCGGATGATGGCGTACTTCATCGACAACCGCGGCGGCGACCGCCGCAGCGTGAAGGCCGACGGCTCGCGCGGATGCTCGGATGAAGCGTGGGCCGAGTTCGAACGGCTCTACCTGGCGATGCCGGCGCAGTCGATCGCCAAGTGCCATCGGCTCGTTGCAGCGCTCGCCAAGCAGCACGGGTGGCAGTGGCCCAGCAAGCGCTGGGTGGCCAAGCTCATCGAGAAGCGTCTCGACCCGTCGCGCATCTGCATGGCCCGCGAGGGCGAGAAGGTGTGGGATCAGAAGTTCGGCCTCAAGCTTGAGCAGCATCCCGAGGCGTACGCCGCCGGCGAAGTGTGGATCGGCGATCACAGCACGCTGGACTTCTTCGCCCGCGTCATGCGCGGCGGCAAGTGGCGCGCGGTGCGATTGCAGGTCACCGCCTGGCAGGATTGGCGCACGCGTCTCATCGCCGGCTGGCACATCAGCGAGCAGGGCAACGGCGACACGATCCGCTACGCGCTTCATGACGGGATGAACCGGTTGTCTCATGTGCCCACGCGCG
The DNA here is from genome assembly GCA_020852515.1 of Phycisphaerales bacterium. NCBI lineage: Bacteria > Pseudomonadati > Planctomycetota > Phycisphaerae > Phycisphaerales > Phycisphaerales bacterium. Next base: position 1,212 of record JADZAS010000017.1, on the reverse strand, counting down.
TGTGGATCGACAACGGCAAGGACTACGACAGCGAGGCGAACACGGGCATCAGCAAAGCCAAGCGCCGCAAACTCACCGCCGCCGGTCAGGATTGGCGCGAGCACTTCACCGAGGAGAATGGCGGCCTGCTCGCCATGCTCAACATCGACTGCCACTTCGCCCGCCCGTTCAACCACGACGGCAAGTCGCGCCTCGAGCGGTTCTTCGGCACGATGCACGGCGAGTTCTGCAAGGACTTCGCCTCGTACTGCGGCAGCAAGCCCGGCTCGGTCGAGCCGCACGGTCTGCCAGTCGAGCAGTTGCCCCGCATCGACGAGGTGCGCGAGCACTTCGGCAAGTTCATCGAGTGGTACCACGCCCGGGTGGATCACGAGATGAAAGACATGCGCGACGACGAGATGCGCAAGCTCAGCCCCGAGGAGGCGTGGCGCACCTGGCTGGCGACGCGCACGATCATGCCGGCGCCCGAGGTCATGGCGCTGCTGCTCAAGCGCTGGGCGCATCCAAAGCTGGTGTCGCAACTGGGCATCGGCCTGGACTTCGGCACCGGGCAGAAGACGTACTACGGCGCCGGGCTGCCGCAACTGGTTTCGTTCCAGGGCCGCAGGAAGGGCGACGACGCGATTCTGCACGTCACCTACGACCCGGAGGATGTGAGCGAGATCTACGTCTACGACGCCCAGTTCCGATTCCTCTGCATCGCGCCGGTGAACAACCTCTACGGCGGCACCGGCCCCGTGAGTCGCCAGGCGGTGCTGGAAGGTCACCGGCTCAAGCGCGATCACAAGAGGGCGGCCAAGGCATACCTGAGCGGCGGGCGGCTGGCGCTCATGTCGAGCATCGACGCCGCCCGCGAGGCGCAGCGCGACATCGATGATGATCGCCGCAAGTCACGGCAGCGCGAGGGCATCGCGCCCGACGCTGAGCCCAACTCGATGCGGCTGGTTCGAACACCCGTTGACGAGGCGTTGCCGGCCGTTCAACGGGCCGAGATGCGCAAGGCCGCGGGCGCTGAGCATGTCAATCCCGACGACGAGTTCAAGATGCCGCGCCTCAAGCGGGCCGAGCAATCCAGGCAGGAGGAAGACGACGACGACTTCGAAGTGCGTTTGACCGCGCCGCCGGCGCGGCGTGAACAGGAGGAAGAGGAGTTCGACATCTGGGAGGGGCTCAAGCGATGAGCCAGGACGACAAGGACATTTTCGAGAGGCT
>JADZAS010000016.1:300000-468061 GCA_020852515.1 Phycisphaerales bacterium | reverse complement strand
TGCCGTTGCCGTAACCCGGATAGAGGGCCGAGCCGTTGATGATGCGGATTTCGCTGAGGGTGTCAGCGCCGCCGGCGGCGTCGAACCACTGGATCCAAGCCATCGTGCCGCCGGCCGTCCAGCCGAGCAGGTTTTCAGTGCTGCCGTCGTCGATCATGTACTCGTCCTGGGCGATGACGCCCTGGCCGACGCCCGTCGCGTTCGGGCCGACAGCCGAAAATTGCGCCTGGGCCGCGGCAGCGCACAGGCCCATTGCGAGAACCGCGAAACCCTGAATCTTCTTCATAACCACTCTCCTATTGAAACCAACATCTCCCCGCCCGGGGCATGAACATCATGACCCTTCGTAGCGCGGGTAATCACACAACATCTTCAGACGCCTTTCGGCGACCGTGATGCCACGCGAGTGTGATGTATCGGAAAGCCCCCACTCCGGGTTCCCGGCTCGGCTTGACACACGCTGGTCGCGCCGAGGTGCACACCGAAAACACAAAAGCCAGATGGCGAGCGCGATCGATTCGGCTTCACCCAGAGGCAAAGAAATCTACTCCCCCTCTGTTGGAGCGCAAAATCCTACCTCAGGCCCGCTCCATTGCAAGCCAGAGCGAGTCGGAAAGCAAGAAATCATCTGCTTTTTTCGTCAGGGAGGGCCTAACCACCCGCCTCTTCCAACCCCTCTTCAGGGGGCTTGCCGGGCTGCGCATCATGCGGGGTCGGTGGGCCGCCAGCCTACAGTTGGAGGTTGCTTCAGGTAGTCCGCCCCAAAGCCGTGCCGGTACAGGAGAACTGCATGTCGAGTCAAGGCCGCAATTTGAATCATCGCGGGTTCGCCGTTGTCGCTCTGGCGGCCGCCGCCTTCGCCTGCGCCTCGCCGCCGGCGCCGCCTCCGGATCCCGCTTCGGCGCCTGCTGAGCCCGCCCAGGCCCCCGCGCTGCCCGATCTGACGGATATCGAAGCGCAACTGACGGAGATCCGCGGACTCAAGTTCCTCAAGGACGTTCCGGCCGAACACCAGTCGATGGAGGACTGGGCGGAGTATCTCGACGAGGAACTGGAGACGATGTTCCCGCCGGACAAGGTCGGCGGCTTCATGGCCGGGCTCGTGCGGCTGGGCATGCTCAAGCAGCCCATCGACCTGAGCGAAGAGTTCAAGAGCGCCCTGCTCAGCCAGGCTGGGGCCTACTACGACCCGGAGACGGGTAAGTTCTATTACCTCATGACCGACATGGCGCCGGTGCTTCTGCAGACCGTTGCGGCCCATGAACTGGTCCACGCGCTGCAGGATCAGCACTTCAAACTCGGTGCGCTGCTTGAGAAGATGGAAGAAGAGCAGACCGAGGACGTGCGCAACGACGATCAAGTGCTCGCCGTGCGATTTCTCGTCGAAGGCGAGGCGACCTACGTCCAGACGCTCTGGCAGACCAAGACGATGGGCATGGACCTTTCCGCCAACCCGGAAATGGAGACCATGGCCTTTCGCATGCAGGCGAACATGGAGCCCGATGCGCTCATCCAGTTAAGCAAGCAGGTTGACATGTCCGCGATGGGCCTCGAAGGCGGCGACATCGCCAAGGCGATCGAGTCGATGGACAAGATCCCGCCCTACATCCTGCATCCGCTCATGGCGGCGTACATCAAGGGCGCCTACTTCACCATGGAACTGCGGCACGCGGGCGGGTGGGAGCGCGTGGCCGAGGCCTACCGAAACCTGCCGACGACCAGCGAGCAGGTCATGCATCCCGACAAGTTCACCGGGCCGCGTGATGAACCGACGCTCGTCACGTTGCCGGCGCTTGATGACCTGGACCGAGCCGGTTGGAAGCAGATCGATTCAGCCCGGCACGGCGAATACTACCTCGCGCTGCTCCTGCGCAACTTTGACTGCCCCGGCCCCAAGGCGAACCGGGCGACCGCAGGCTGGGACGGCGATCTCTACCGGGCCTACCAGCGCGAAGACGGCTGCGTCATGTTCGCGCTCGTGACGACGTGGGATTCCGAAAAGGATGCGCAGGAGTTCTTCGACGCCTATAAGTCGATCCTGAAGGTCAAGTGCGGCCTGGCCGAGCCGGTTGACAACTACGTCCAGGACTCGGGCGAAATCGCCTATCCCTCCGGCAATGAGGCCGATGACACCGGGCGGCTGGCGCGGCGCGGCCGGGAGGTCTTCATCGTCGAAGGCGCCCCGGCGGAGCTCGCCAGCGACATCATCCGACAGGCCAAGGCCATGGAAGTTCGGCACGCCGACTGACGACCGCGCGATTTACTGAGCCGGAATCGCATCGCCAAAGCACGTGCCCACCGCGCGGGCCGCGGCGATGAGCGGATCATCGAGCGGCACGAGGCGCTGCTTGTCGGCGGCGTCGAGGATGTCGATGTCCGTCACCTGGTGGTTGCGCATGACCACCAGGCGGTTCTTCTTGCCCGCCATCAGGAGTTCGATCGCGTGGAAGCCGAATCGCGTGCCCAGCAGGCGATCGGAGTGAATCGGCGTGCCGCCGCGCTGCACGTGGCCGAGGACCGTGACGCGACTCTCGGCCCCGGTGCGCTTCTCGATCTCGTCCGCGACGATCTTCCCGATCCCGCCGAGGCGAATGGGATCGGGGCTGGTGGGATCATGGTGGTTGACCACCTGCCTACCGTCGATCGGCCGCGCGCCCTCGCTCACGCACACGATCGTGCATGTGCGGTGGTGGGTGTGGCGCTCGCCGATGAACTCGCAGATGATGTCATAGTCGAACGGGATCTCGGGCAGGAGGATGATGTCCGAACCGGAAGCGACGCCGGCGTGCAGGGCGATCCACCCGGCGTTGCGGCCCATGACTTCGACGACCATGACGCGGTGGTGGCTGGCGGCGGTGGTGTGGATGCGGTCGATGGCGCAGGTGGCGGTCTCGACGGCGGTCTGAAAGCCGAAGGTGATGTCCGTGCCGATGAGGTCGTTGTCGATGGTCTTGGGCACGCCGACGCAGGTGATGCCGCGGCGGACGAAGTTCTTGGCGCAACTCATGGTGCCATCGCCGCCAATCACGACGAGCGCATCAAGGCGCCAGTGCTGGTAGTGCTCGAGGCAGCGGTCGGTGACGTCCTTGAAGATCGGCACGCCGCGCTCGTCGAGCGAGGTGCAATAGTGGGCGGGATTGCACTTGTTTGAAGTGCCGAGGATGGTGCCGCCGACCGTCAGGATGCCCGAGACATCCTGAAGCAGCAGTTCGTGGATGCGGTTCTGCACCAGGCCGAGGAACCCGTCCTCGATGCCGAAAACCTGCACGTCATAGTTCATGATCGCCGCCTTGGTGACGGCTCGGATAACGGCGTTGAGGCCGGGGCAGTCCCCGCCGCCGGTCAGCAGGCCGATGCGTCTTATCTGATTCGACCCCATCGAACGGGCGTCCTTCCGCGATGAAACTCACGAGGCCATCCGCCCCGGCTCGGGCACAGTTCAAATAGTATCGGCAGGTTCCGGGGCTGACCCCGATTCGACGCCGCGTCCGGCCGCTTGCTTGAGGCGTCGGCCCATTGCGGCTGCGACGCGATCGAGCCGAATAAACTTCGGCACATGTCGCTGACTTCTCAACACGGGGCCCCGTCGAGCATCGGCTGGCACACGCGCATCGCGGGCCACCACGAACTCGCGGCGGCGATCCTGGCCGGAGTGCTGCTGGCCCTGGGATACGGCCTGATCAGGCTGGTCGACGGCGGCCACGAGCCGGGGCTGCACGCGCCGGCCACGACCGGGCAGTGGCTGGTTTGGATCAGCCTGGGAATCGGGATGATCTACGGCGGCCGGGCGGCGTGGGAGGCGCTGCGCGACTGGCAGTTCAACATCGACGTCCTCATGGTGCTCGGGGCCGGCTTTGCCGCATGGCTCGGACACGCCGAGGAAGGGGCGCTGCTGCTGTTCCTGTTTGTGCTCTCGGGGGCGCTCGAAGATCTGGCGATGAAGCGCACCACCTCGGCCGTCGCGGCGCTCAACAGCATGATCCCCACCGAGACGCTCGTGCAGCGCGGCGGCGAGTGGATCGAAATCGAGCCCGACGAAGCGCGCGTGGATGACGTCGTGCTCGTGCGGCCGGGCGAACGCGTGCCGACGGACGGCATCGTGGTGCGCGGCGGCACCGAAGTCAACCAGGCGTCGCTCACCGGCGAATCGCTGCCGCGCTCGGTGGCGCCGGGCGATGATGTGTTCGCCGGCACCATCAACGAAAGTCACCCGATCGAAGTGCGCGTCACCCGGCTCGCGAGCGATTCGAGTCTGCAGCGCGTGCTCAATCTCGTGCTCAGCGCCCAGGAGCGGCGCCAGCCCGTGCAGCAGTTGATCGATCGCCTGTCGATGCCTTACAGCGTGAGCGTCGTGGTGATCTGCGCTGTGGTGCTGGCGGTGCTCCACTTCGCGTTCGATCGGGCGTGGGCGGACGCGGCGTACACGGCCATCACGCTGCTCATCGTGGCCAGCCCCTGCGCGCTCATCATTGCCACTCCGACGGCCACGCTTTCGAGCATCAGCCGCGCCGCCCGCGCGGGGGTGCTCTTCAAAGGCGGGGAGTCGATCGAGCGGCTGGCCACGTTCCGCTGCGCCGCCCTGGACAAGACCGGAACGCTGACCATGGGTAAGCCCCGCGTGCAGCAGGTGCATCCCGTCGCGTGGTCCGACGCCAGCACGCTGCTGGCGCTGGCGGCCGGCCTTGAGCAGGGTTCAACGCACCCGTTCGCCGAGGCCATCATCGCCGAAGCCCAGCGGCGCGGCGTGGATCCGACTTCGTGCGACCGGTTGAGTTTCCAGCCCGGACTGGGCGTCTCTGGCATGTACGAGGGGTCGGAGGTGCGCCTGGGCCGCTTTGCGCACGTCAAAGATCTCATGCCCATCTGCCTGCACGCGCGCGTGCACGACGTCATGGAGGTGCTGCACGAGCGAGGTACGCTGGCCGTCGCTCTCGCCTGGCGCGACCAGGCCGGCGTGTTTGTTCTCCGCGATGAGCCGAGGCCGGGCGGCGCGGAGATGGTGCGCGAGTTTCACGAACTGGGCGTCAGGCCGATCGTCATGCTCACTGGCGACGTGCAGGGCGTGGCCCAGCGCCTCAGCGCGCATCTCGGACTCGACGCCTACTACGCCGAACTGCATCCGGATGAAAAACTCACCTTCGTCGAGAAGATGCGCAGCGAGCATGGAAGCGTCGGCGTCGTGGGAGACGGTGTGAATGATGCGCCGTCGCTCGCTGCCAGCGACGCCGGCATCGCCATCGGGGGCATCGGCTCGGATGCAGCGCTCGAAACGGCGGATGTCGTGCTGATGAACGAAGACCTCCGTGCGGTCACATGGGCTGTGCGCCTCGCGCGGCAGACACGGCGGACCATCCGCATCAATCTGATCTTCGCGCTCTCGGCCATTACGCTGCTGGCAGTCGGAACTCTGGCGGGGTGGATCAACCTGTCGCTCGGCGTCCTCGGACACGAAGGCGGAACCCTGCTGGTCGTGGCCAACGGTCTGCGGCTGCTGCTCTATCCGCCGCCGAAGATCGAACCGCCGCCCGCCGCGCCCCCGATCGAGCGGCACAGCGACCACGCCGACCCCGGTCGCGCCGAGCACGCCTCGGAATCCACTGCCGTCGTGGCCGGTTAGCGCCGACGCTGAACTCGGCGCGGTGCAATGGGTATGGTTGTGGATGGCAACGAGAGACGGAGGCCGTGATGGCCCGCGTGGAGTTCACCCGTCATCTGCACCGCTTCTTTCCCGCCCTCGCCGAGCATCCGGCGCTCGACGTGAATGCCCGCACCGTGGCTGAACTCGTTGAGCGGCTGGAGACGCGGTTTCCCGGCCTGGCTGGCTATCTTGTGGACGATCAGCGGGCGTTGCGACAGCACGTCAATGTTTTTGTGAACGGTCGCCCCGTTCACGACCGTCAGGCTCTTTCGGACCCGCTTGAGTCGGAGTCGAAGGTTCACATCATGCAGGCGCTCTCAGGCGGCTGAGTGCCCGGTCCTGCGACCTCATCGGAGATTCACATGGCCCGCACCAGCGACACGCTCATCCTCGGCACGCGCAAGGGACTGTTCCTCTTCGACCGCCAAGGCGGCGAGTGGAGGCTCGTCAACACCTCATTCCTCGGCGTGCCGATCTCCTACGCGATGATCGACCATCGCACCGGCACGCTCTGGGCCGGGCAGGATCACGGACACTGGGGCTGCAAACTCTCTCGCTCCAGAGACCGCGGCCAGACGTGGGAGGAAGTGCCCGCGCCGAAGTATCCCGCTGGTGAGGTCGTCAAGAATTCGATGATGAGCGTTGACCCAAAGGCGCCCGAAAAGCCGGCCACGCTCCGGTACATCTGGTGCATTGCGCCCGGCGGCGGCGATGAACCCAGCCGCATGTACATTGGCACCGAGCCCGGCGGCCTGTTCGTGAGCAGCGACGGCGGCGACACGTGGAAACTGAACCGGCCGCTGTGGGATCACCCGTCGCGCCTCGCCGGCCAGTGGTTCGGCGGTGGACGCGACAACGCCGGCATTCATTCCATCATCGTCGATCCCGCCAACAGCCGGCGCGTGCTCGTCGGCATCAGTTGCGCCGGCACGTTCGAGACGACCGACGGCGGCATGTCGTGGACCGTGCGCAACAGTGGCCTCAAGTCCAACTTCCTGCCCGAACCCAACCCCGAGGTCGGACACGACCCGCACCTCGTGGTGATGTGCCCCGGCAACACGAGCCACCTCTGGCAGCAGAACCACTGCGGCATCTGGAAGAGCACGGATGACGGCCGCTCGTGGGTGAATGTGTCTGAAAAGAGCGGACCGGCCTCGTTTGGCTTTGCCGTCGCGGTGGATGAGCTTGATCCGCACCAGGCCTGGGTGGCGCCGGCGATCGCCGATGAGTGCCGCGTGGCGGTGGATGGCGCGCTGTGCATCAGTCGCACGACCGACGGCGGAAAGACTTGGAAGGTGCTGCGCGAGGGACTGCCGCAGGATCAGTGCTATGACGTGGTGTACCGCCACGGCCTCGACAAGGTCGGCGACACGCTCGCCTTCGGCACGACCACGGGCAACGTGTACGTCTCGACCGATCGCGGCGAGCGCTGGAAGTGTCTCGGGCATCACTTCCCGCTGGTGTATTCGCTGCGCTTCGCGTGAGAGGCGCCTGCGCGTCAGGCGCGGAGGCTGTCGAGACGCTGGCGAAGCACGTCGAGGCCCAAATTGCCGCTGCCGCCCAGCGAGGTGCGCTGCGCGATGCTCTGCTCGATGGGCAGGTCTCTCATCGCTTCGATCTCGCGACCGACCTGGCGATAGGCCTCGCGGAACGGCACGCCCTCGGCCGCGAGTTGGATGGCGCGATCCGTCGCGAACATGGCCGGCGTGATGGCTTCGCGCATGCGCGGGCGGTCGAACTCCATCGACGCGACGAGGTCGGGCACGATCGCCAGCGCCGCCAGGCCGCGCGAGAATGCACGGATCATCGGTTCCTTGGTCGCCTGCAGGTCGCGCTGATAGCCGCTGGGAAGAGACAAGACGGCGGCAAGTTCCGCCACCGCGCCTTCGACCACGCCGCACGACGCTCGGAGCAGTTCGACGACATCAGGGTTGCGCTTGTTGGGCATGATGGAGCTGCCCGTCGTGAAGCGCTGCGGCAGCGCGACGAAGCCGAACTCCTCGGTCGTAAAGAGGCTCAGGTCCCACGCGAAGCGGCGCACTTCGAGCAGCGCCTGGTGCAGCGCATGCATCGCACCCAGCTCGAAGCGGCCCCGGCTGTTCTGGGCGTACATGGCGTTGATCTGCACGCGCGTGAAGCCGAGTTCATCGGCGACGCCCTGCCGATCGAGATCCAGATTCACGCCGTAGCCCGCCGCGGTGCCCAGCGGGCTTGCGTCGATCCAGCGGCGCATGCCTTGGGCGAGTGCGGCGATGTCGCTGAACGACTCGGTAAACGCGGCGCACCACAGGCCGACCGTCGAAGGCACGGCCCGCTGCAGATGCGTGTAACCGGGCATCGGCGTGGCCGCGTCGGCTTTGGCGCGCTCAAGGAACATCTCAGCGGTGTCCAGCGCCAGCGCGGTGAGCCGGTCGAGCTGGTCGCGCAGATACAGACGCGTAGCGACGAGCACCTGGTCGTTGCGGCTGCGGCCGGTGTGCACCTTGCGGCCGATGTCGCCGAGTTGCTCGGTGAGGTGCGCTTCGATGGCGGAGTGGCCGTCTTCGTAGCGATCGTCGAGCACGAACTGGCCGGCTGCGACGAGTTGCCGCAGGCTTTCGAGCGCGGCGACGAGCGCTTTGGTCTCCTTGCCGTCGAGAATGCCGATGCGATGCAGCCCATTCACATGCGCGATTGATGCGCGGATGTCGTAAGGCAGCAGGTGCTGGTCGAGCCGCACGTCTTCGCCGGCGAGGAACCGCATGAGGCGCTCGTCGATGCTCGCGCCGCCCTTGTCCCAGAGAGGCTGTTCAGCCATTGGCGATGCCCTCCAGCTCATCGAAGCCGCAGGCAAGGTTGACGTTCTGTATGGCTTGCGTGGCGGCGCCCTTGAGCAGGTTGTCGATCGTCGCAATGACGGCAGCGCGAAGCGGCTCATCGCCCACCGCCCAGCCGCCGATGCAGACTTCGTGCCGATCGGCGATATCGCGAACGAGTGGCGGACTGGCTGTCAGGCGGATGAGTGGCTCATGGCCATAGGCTCGCTCGTAGCGCTGCTGCATCTCTTCAGTGGTGATGGCACGGGCCAGAGGCAGCGAAACCGTAACCGTGATGCCGCGGAAGAACGGCGCAACGTGCGGCAGGAAGTGCACCGGCCAGCCGGTGTGCCGCGCCACTTCGCGCTCGTGGATGTGGCCGGTCAACGAATAGGGCAGCAGATTATCGCGGAGAATTTCAGGGTTGTTCTTGTCCGAGGGCGTGGCGCCCGCGCCGCTGTAGCCCGACACGCCGAACACCGTCGCCGGGCCGCCCAGCGCATCGAGCATCGGCGCGATGGCGAGCTGCGCGGCGGTGGCGTAGCAGCCGGGATTGGAAATGCGCCGGGCGCCGCGAATGCGTTCCCTAAAGCGCTCCGGCTGGCCGTAGACCCAACTATCGTCGAATCGATAATCGGCGCTGACGTCAACGATGACTCGATCCGGGCGATCGCCGGCGTCGATCGCGGCGACGTAGCGGTGCGCCTCCCCGTTGGGTAGCGCCAGGATGATGACATCCGCCGACGAAGCCGCGACTTCGGGCGCGTCGAGGCTGCTGAACTTCAGCCCGGCGGGCGCGCCTCTCACGTGTGCTGCAACATCCTGTCCGGCGGTGGAACGCGAACTGACGAACGCAATTTCGAGATGGGGATGGGCCGCGATCAGGCGCACGAGTTCGCCGCCCACGTAGCCGCGTGCGCCGACCACGCCGATGCTGGTGCGCTTGCCGGCGCTCACGGCTCGACCGATCCGTGGGCGATGAGCGACGGCGGCATCGCCAGCGCCATTTCGATGCAGTGCTGCACCTCGGCAAAGCCGTCCAGGCCGTACCAGAACACCGTCCACTTCTCCGTGCGGTAACTGCCGTCGGCCTTCTCGAAGTACCACGGGTTGATCGGATTCTCGGTTCGGCTGCGCCAGAACATCTTCGGATTGTCCTCGCGCATGCGCAGCCAGAGCGTGGCACCCAGGCCGATGCCCTGCGCCTCCTTCGTGACGGCAAACTTGTCCAGGTAGGGAATGTCGTCTTCGAGCGTCAGAATCGCCGTCGCGCGGTACGAGTCAGAGAGATAGAGGCGGTAGCACTGCTTTTTTTCGAAGTAGTTGTCGTCGAGCTTCCGCTGAAAGCAGCTCTCAACCAAAGCCCGCAGGCGCGGCTCATCCGCCTCGCCGAACGACGAGTAGCAGCGGACGCGCTCGCCGGCGCGCACCAGCGTGCCCGAGCCGCGATGCGTGAACAGTTCGCGCGCGAGATGCTCGGGCGAGGTAATCGAGACCGACGAAGTATGCGGCAACTGTTCGAGCAGATCGTTGATCTCTTTGAGCTTCAGCCGCATTCCGCCGCCGAGCCACGCCTGGCTCATGAGGTGCTCGTACTCCTCGGCGAGGTTGATGGCCGGGATGATCCTCCCGTGCTGGTCGAGCAGCCCGCCCGTGGGCGTGAGGAAGATGATCTTGTGCGGCTGGAGTTTGAGCGCCAGCTCCGACGCCGCCACGTCGGCGTTGATGTTGAGAATCTGCCCGCCCGAAGTTTCGCCCAGGCACGCGAGAATCGGCAGGTGCCCCGAGCGGATGCTCGAATCGATCGCGTCGAGGTGGATGCCGGTGACTTCGCCAACCAGGCCGAGGCGCTCGTCCTGCACCGGCCGGGCTTCGAAGACGCCGGCGGTAATGGGGCGGGCCCGCGTGCCGAGGTTCTCGAGCGCTTCGACGAGTTTGAGATTCTCGCGTTGAAAGACTTTGCGCGCCACGTCGAGCACGGCGGGAGTGGTGACGCGCAGGCCGTCGATGCGGCTGGTTTCGATCCCCGCTTCCTTGAGCGCCACATCCAGTTGCGGCCCGGCGCCGTGGAGGACGATGGGATACAGGCCGACGTGGTGCAGAAACGTCAGCGCCGAAGTCAGCGCTTCGAGATGGTGCGTGACGATGCCGCCGCCGACCTTGACGACCGCGAAACGCTTGGAGTCCACGCTGCTGAACTGCTTGAGGTACTGATCGACTTCCTTGCGCGAGCCGATGTTCGAGAGCAGGGTGGTGATGATTTCGCGGGTCTGTCGCATGGGCCGGCACCGGAGGGCAAGCAAACTTTGAATCCAACGAGTCAGGATGATAGAAGCCGCGCATAGGTCGCGGCGGCGCTTTGCAGGTCGGCCAGCGGGATGGACTCGTCGGGCCGGTGAGCCTGGGCGATGTCGCCGGGGCCGAAGACCAGGCTTGGCAACCCCGCCTCGGAAAACAGCGACGCCTCCGACCAGAAGTCCACCGGCTCGCCCGGCGGCAGGCCGAAGCGCTCCGCCAGCGCTTGCGCCTTTGCCACGGCCTGCCCCACATCAGCCGGCGCGGCCGGAAGCGACGGACCCGAAAAGCCCGTGCTCCAGCGGACGCGCCCGGCGTCGAGCGCCCGCTCCTGAAAGGCGCGGATCAGGTCATCGCTCGATTGGCCCGGCAGAGGGCGCAATCCGAAACGGACGCGGGCCTCGGCGGCGATCATGTTCGCCTTCACGCCGCCTTCGAACGTGCCGATGTTGAAGCGCACCCCGTTGAGCGGGCCGAATGATGCGCCTTCCCAGCCGCGGGCGTGCTCGATGGCAGACGCGGCCCAGCGGCAGGCCTCGTGGATGGCGCTGTCGCGCAGCGCGCGGGCCGCCGAGCCGTGACCCGGCGTGCCGAGAAAAACGCCCGAAGCCGTCGCCAAACCGCGGTGCGCCATCACGGCCCGGCAGCCGGTCGGTTCAGCAACGATCGCAGCATCGAATGAATTGAGCAGATCGCGTCGGGCCTTGATGAACGATCGAACGCACACGCTCTGGCCGGCTTCTTCATCGGTCGTGAAGAGCATGGCCGCGTCGGCATCGGTTGCCCGGGCCGCAGCCAGCCAGCACGCCGCCGCGCCCTTGACATCGCACGCGCCCAAGCCGACGGCCTGATCATCCGCGAATCGCAATTGGAATGGCTCGCCGCTCCAGCCCTCCGCAACGGGAACCGTGTCGAGATGGTTGTTGAAGAGCACGCGCGGCGTGCCGCGGATCGCCAGCAGCGCCAGGCACCCCTCGCCGAAATCCATCATTTCGCACGTGAAGCCGCTCTCGTCGAGCGCGGCGCGGGCAATCGCCAGCGCTTGGCCGGCCCGCTGCGAATCGCGCGGCGGATTGGTCGTGTTCACCGCGACGAGGTCGCCCAGCAGATCCAGCGCCGAGTTGAGAAGGGGCGAAGTCATGTCGCGCATCTGCCGGGCAATTCGCTCGCTCCCCTGCGCAGAGTCTTCGGGTCGGGGCTGAACGAATTGCAGGGGCCGGTTACAACTTGTGGATCGGGTTGATCAGCGCCGAGATCGTCGAACTCTGGCCGAACAGTTTGATGAATCCAACGGCTTCGGTGACGGTCCAGTCGGCACTCTGCGCATAGGAAGCGCCTGGGCGTTCGAGCACGTGCTTCGAATCGACCTTGACAGCACAGAGCGAGCCGCCGTGCGTCTCCAGCGTGACCTCGCCGGTGACGAATCGCTGCGAACTGGCCAAGGCCGCTTCGAGATCGGATTTGAGCGGTTCGTAGAAGAATCCCTTGTAGACGAGCTGCACCCACCAGTCCGCCGCCTGTCGCTTGAAGTTCGCCTGCCAGGACGTGTGGATTGCCTCTTCGAGGCCGCGATGCGCGTGCATGAGCGCTTCGATGCCGGGGCATTCGAACACGATGCGGGCCTTGAGGCCGATGGTCGTGTCGCTGGAGTAGATGTGCCGGCCGACGCCGTAGGCGCCGAAGATCTTGTTCAGGCGGCCGAGCATCTTCGGCCCGCTCATCTTCTCGCCGTCCACGCTCACCGGCACTCCCCTGTCAAAACCGATGCGCACCCGCAGCCGCTCGCGGGGCCAGGTGCTCGGGTGAGCGCACATCTTCCACGTGTCGTCATCGGGGGCGTCGTAGCGATCGATTTCCGATCCACTGATGGTCACGCCGAGCACGTTCTCATTGATCGAGTACTTGCTCGTACTCGTGCGCACTTCGATGCCGCGCTCCCTGAGGTAGGCCTGCTCGAAGGCGCGCACCTGCTTGTGCTCGTGCTGGATGTCGCGGATCGGCGAGAGGATGTTGAAATCGCCCAGGGAGCGCACGGTCTGGTCGAAGCGGACCTGATCGTTGCCCATGCCCGTGCAGCCGTGCGCGAAGTTCTTCGTGCCGATGGCCCGGCAGTGTTCGAGGCTCTTGCGCACGATGACGTAGCGATCCGAGCAGAGCATGGGGTACTGGTCCTGGTACGAGCCGCCGAACTGCACGAGCGGCACGACGAATTCGTCCCACAGATCCTGCGCGGCGTCGACGGTGATGTGATCCGCCGCGCCGACGTCCTTGCTGCGCTTCTCGATGTAGGCACGTTCCTTCTCGCTCGTGCCGCCTGTGTCGACGAAGAGCGTGCTGACTTCGTAGCCCCTTTCTCTCAGCCAGGGAACGCAGAAGCTCGTGTCGAGCCCGCCTGAAAACGCCAGTACCACCTTCTCGCCGGCCATGGTTTCGCTCCGTTACGCAGTAGAGGATGAGGATAGGAGAGAGCGAGAGGGCATCAAGGCGGGGGTCGAGGCATCGAGGCATCAAGGCGTCAAGGCGCAAGGCATCGAGGCGGCGTGGCAGGTGGCGGCGGTCTCGCCGGAAATAGCGCGTTTGCCCGGTTGTGGCGGTTCGTCGATAATCACGGCGGCATCTATGCGGATTCCCGCCGTCATCCTGCTCCTTGCCGCCCTTGCCGGCGCTGCGTGTTCGCGCTCGGCTCCGGGCCCGCCGGCGGTGACGGTCTTCGCGGCTGCCAGCACCACCGACGTGATGCGCCACGCGGGGCGGCGATTCGAGGACGCGACGGGTATCCGCGTCGTCTTCAGTTTCGATTCATCCTCGAATCTCGCGCGGCAGATCAGGGCCGGCTCGCCGGCCGACGTCTATCTGTCCGCCGATGTGAAGTGGATGGACGAGCTGGCTGCGGCCGGCGCAATTCAGGAAAGCACCCGCCGTGATCTGCTGGCCAATGATCTGGTCATGATCGCGCCTGTGAACAGTGAGGCTGTGCCTGTGGAGATGTCGAGCGACTTTGACTTCGCGGAGCGGTTGCCGCAGATCGAGCGCATCGCCGTCGGCGATCCCGACCACGTCCCGGCCGGGCGCTATGCAAAGCAGGCGCTCATCGCGCTGGGCTGGTGGGAGACGCTGCAGCCGCGGGTCATCCCGGCGCAGGATGTGCGGGCGGCGCTGCGCCTCGTCGAGATGTCAGAGGCGGATGCCGGCATCGTCTACTTCACCGACGCGATCGCCAGCGCCAACGTCAAGGTCATCGGGCGCTTTCCCGCGGAGTTGCACGAGCCGATCGTGTATCCGATCGCGCAGTGCGGCGACTCCGCCCGGGCCATGGATTTCATCGAGTTTCTGGAGTCGCCCGAGATGATCGAGGCTTTCCGGGAGGCGGGCTTTCGCGTGCTGGGCGAGCCGCAGGATGGTGGCGGATGAGCAGCGCGGAATGGTCGGCCTTGTCGCTCTCGCTGCAGGTGGCGCTGTGGAGCATGCTCATCATGCTGCTGCCCGGCATCGCGTGCGCAGCGCTGCTGGCCCGCAAGCAGTTTCCCGGCAAGGCGCTGATTGACGCCATCATCCATCTGCCGCTCGTGCTGCCGCCGGTGGTGGTCGGCTACGTGCTGCTGCTGTCGCTCGGGCGCCACGGCTGGTTGGGCGGGTTCTTCTACGACACGTGGGGGATCGAGATCGCCTTCACCTGGAAGGCGGCGGCGATCGCCTCGGCCTTCATGGGCTTTCCGCTGCTCGTGCGCGCCGTGCGACTGGCGATGGAACTCGTCGATCGTCGGCTCGAACAGGCGGCGCGGACGCTCGGCGCCAGCCCGTGGCGGGTCTTTCTCACCATCACCCTGCCGCTGGCGCTGCCCGGCGTGCTTACGGGGATGGTGCTCGCCTTTGCGCGCAGCCTTGGCGAATTCGGCGCGACCATCACCTTTGCGGGCAACATCGAGGGGATGACGCGCACGCTGCCCAGCGCGATCTACACCTACACGCAGACGCCCGGCGGCGACGGGCCGGCGCTCCGCCTCGTGTGCATTTCCATTGCCATCTCGCTGGCCGCGCTCGTGGCGTCCGAACTCAGCGCCCGTTGGCTGTCGCGGCGCATTGGCCTGGCATCGTGATCACCGCAACCGTCCAAATTGCGCGCGGCACGTTCACGCTGGATGTCCAGTTCGAGGCAACGGGGCCGGTGCTGGGCGTCTTCGGGCCTTCAGGCGCGGGGAAGTCGACGCTCATCCATCTCATCGCCGGACTGGCCCGGCCCCATCGCGGCTCGATTGTCCTGCGCGAGCAGCCCTTGTTCGACGATGCACGCCATATCAACGTCCCGACGCACCGCCGGCGCATCGGGGTGGTGTTTCAGGAGCACCGGCTGTTTCCGCACTACTCGGTGAAGGGCAATCTCCTCTACGGCGCCAAGGGACACGGTCGGGAAGAACTCGACCGCATCGTTGCACTGCTCGAACTGGCGCCGCTGCTGGATCGGCGCATCAACGATCTTTCCGGCGGCGAGCGCCAGCGCATCGCCCTGGGCCGGGCGCTGCTCAGCGCGCCGCAATTGCTGCTGCTTGATGAGCCGCTCGCTTCGCTCGACCTGCGCCTGCGGCGGCAGATCATCCCGTACCTGCGCCGGGTGCGCGATGAACTGAACGTGCCGATGCTGTACGTCAGTCACGACTTGACGGAGATCCTGCAACTGACCGAAGAGATTCTCGTGCTCGAGCGCGGCCGATCCGTGGGCTGCGGCCGCTACGGCGAGATCGTGCACCGCGACGCCGTGCTCGCACTCGTGCACGATCGCGGGATGAACAACGTGCTGGCCGCGCGGGTGCTTGAGCACAAGGCCGAAGACGGCGTCTCGGTGCTCCAGATCGGGGCGGGCGGGCACACGGGCGCGGCAGGGCGGCTCTTTGCGCCTCTGTGCCCGGCGCAAGTCGGGGAGAGCGTGTCGATCTCGATTCGTCCCTGGGATATCGCGCTGGCGGCTCAACCCGTCAGCGGCGTGTCGATCCTCAACCAGGTGCGCGGCATGGTGTTGCGCTGCACCGAGCACGAACGCCGCATGCTGGTGGATGTGGACATCGGCGCGCCGCTGATTGTCGAAATCAGCCGTCGCAGCGCCGCGGCACTGCACATCGAGCCGGGGGGGTCGGTCGTTTGTTTGATCAAGAGTCACAGCGTGCAATACATTGGCGGCCCTTAGCGGGTGGGCCAGCGGCGCCTATGCTTGCCTCGATCACTCCGGAGGTCCGGCGTTGCGCAACAGTTTCGTGAATCTGGCGCTTGCAGGCGTGCTGGTGTGCCTGTGCTCGTGTGGTAAATCCGAGTCGCAAGAGCGAACGAGTGATCCCTCGGCCGGAGGCGGAGCAACGACGGCGACTCCCGCGTCCCCTCCTGTGCCCGTTGAATCGGGCTTTGCAGATCCGCCCGAGTGGCTCAAGCCGGCGCTCTTCGGCTCGTTTGACGACAGCGGCTACGATCGCGCGCTGAAGCAGATAACAGACGTCCCCGATCACGCGGAGCAGATCGTCGCGTTCGCCCAGGAGGCGAACGACTCGTTGTGCCTGAGCCTGGTGTACATCGTCGCCGCATTGGCCGAACGAAGCCAGGATCCGAAGTACCTCCAGGTTGCCGCCGCATTGAGCGATCGACTTGACGCACTGCAGGTGACGGATGCCGGGCGCATGCTCGTGCCGATGCTCTACCCACCCGAAGTCGTCGGAACGCAGATGCTCAGCGCGCTGCATGATGATTCCTTGACGGCTCTGGATCAATGCGGCGCTGTCAACTGGCTGAGCGAGTGGAATCGGCGCGATCCGCAGGCCGTGGCCGGCATCATCGATTCATCCGCGGACCGGCTGCGGCAGTTTTTCGAAGCATCGATGCGGCACTCCGATCGCGATCACGGCGCCCTGGGGCTTGTGGTCACGCGCACATTGCGCGAGTGCAAACGCATCACACGCGAAGAGAGCCTGCAGATGCTCGACGAGTGGCAATCCCACTATGGTCATATTGCCGGATTCGCGACAATGCATGATCGCATTCGCCAGCAGTGCGACCAGCCGGACAAGTAGGCTGTGTTGCAGCGTCCGCGCCTGGTCACTCCATCTTGTGCAGCCGCCCGATGCGCTGGCGCTTGAACTCGCAGAAGTAGATGTCGCCGGTGGTCGGATCGACGGAGATGCCCGCGGCATCCGCGTACGTGCGCGCGGGGAACGCGTTCAGATCCGGAAGGCGCACGCAGGTCTGCCAGTCGGCCGTGATGAAACCCAGCGAAGTATCTCCCTCCGCCACGGCGGACTGTGTGAACCACAGCCTGCCCTCGAGGTCATAGGCGATCGAATGCACGCGCTGGTTGCGCAGATCGGCGCCGGGCACCACCCACTCGACAATGCAGGGGTTGCGGCCCTCGCCGTTGAGCGACTGGCACGCGGGATCGAGCACCCGGCTGGCGATGAAGCGATCAATCGTGCTGTCGAAGAACTCGCAGAAGATAATGTCGCCGTTTGGCGCCTCGACCATCTGCCACGGGCCTGAGCCGACCACCCACACCGGATCGCCCAAGCCGATGGGCTCGGGCAGGGGGTATTCGATGATGCGGCCCGATTCGGGGTGCAGCACACCGATGCGATTGCCCCAGTACGCGGTGTACCAGACCAGGCCGTGATCGTCAACCACCATGTGTGCGGGGTGCTTGGAGCCGGGCGGCAGGCGATACACGCGATAGCAGTCGTCCGTCGGCTCACCCTGCTCGCAGATCTGATGCAGCAGTGAGGTGCTGAAGTCGAAGTGGTTGTCGAAGGGGATGCGCTCAGGGTCAAAACTGGCGAGGATTGGCCCGGTCTCGAGGCTGCCCTGCGCGACCCACATGCGGCCGCGCGGCTCATCCCACGCCAGGCCGATGATCTCGTTCCAGTCGCCGGGCATGTTGTAGACGCGCCACTCGCTGCCGCCGGGCGCGTGCGGGTCGAAGCAGACCACGCGACTGTGATTGGGGTACGCGCCGCTGTAGAGCGAGCCGCCGCCCTGCGTGAACCAGATGCGTCCCTGCGGATCCACCAGCACATCTTCGCCGAGCACGCTGGTTTGGGTGCGGTGATCTCCAAAGAGTGTGGTGGCGAACGGGCCCGGGTTGGGCGGCTTGGGAATCGCCAGCCCGGTGACGACGCCAGCGCCGGGGTCGAGATGCTGGAACTCGAGATGGAACTCCTGGTTCACCCAGACCTGGCCCTGCCCGTCCGCCTCGATCGACAGCGGCGCACCGTTGGTGCCGGGCGTGGGCGGGATGTCGAACCAGTCGTAGGAGAACACGTCGATCCGGCTGGGCGGGCTGATTCCTTCTGGCGTGCGGACGCGGATCGAACCGCTCCGCGCGAACTCATCCACGGCGAGAACGATCTTCTGGTCGTCCCATGAGACGATCGCATCAGCCGTCGAGGGAATGGTGAGGCGCTGACCGCCGACCCGCGCAATGATGGACGAACCCGGTCCGGGCTGGCCAAAGCCGCTGCCGGGGATGGCGAGCGTGGTCTGCTGGATCGCCGCGAGCAGGGGTGAATCGATCTGCGGCGGAGTGAGTGCGGCTGCGAGCGCAAGCATCGTGAACATGAGATTCTCCGGGTGCGTTGACGGCTACGCTGGGTTAAACCGCCCAGCGTCCCCGGATGTTTCATGTGTCGGAGGCATTCGGCTCATTCAGCCGCTCATCGGGGCCGATGCCTGCACGTCACTCCTGCCCGAGCGACTGGTAGAGCATGAGCGAGTTGCCGTCCGGGTCGTAGAACGTCGCGAGGCGCACCATGCCGGGGTACTCGCGCGTGGGCCCGTCAAAGCGGACCCTCTTCGATTCGAGTGTGGCGCGGGCCTTATCGATGTCTTTCACGCCAAACGTCGGCGTGGGGCCGCCGGGCGTGACTTTTTCGACCTGCGAGAGGCCGAGGTTGACGCGGCCGCCCTCGACGGGCGTCTGGAGTTCGCACCAGCCGATCTCCTCGACGGTGTAGAGGTGCGTGAAGCCGAGGACGCTGGTGTACCAGTCGATGGACTTCTTCAGGTTGGTGACGCTGCTGGAGATCGTGAGTCCGCCGTTGTATTCGATGGGTGATGGCATGGGTTCTCCATTGGTTTGGGCCGGCGGGCCGGCGGTTGATTCACGGAATATAGCCACTATACTTTCTATGTCAAGTGGGGGGGGCGGCGGCGATGAATCAGTTGCGCGACACGCCCTCGCCCCGCCTGCAGCGCCGGACGGTGCTGCGGTGGTTTGCGGCCCTTCTGGTCGCGCCTGGCCTGTTAATCTCGGGGAATCTCACTGCGATGGACCGCCTCGATCGTCTCATGGCCCTGTTTCGACGCCGCTGGGCGTGCCCCATCATGGCTGAACTGGACCGCGCCCAGGGCGCCAAGTTCGTTTCACTCGTCCATGCGCTCGGGGCCAATGCCGGATCCGTGCGGCAGGCGCTCGATGAACTCATCGATCTCGGCTGGATCCGGCGCAATCCGGGCTACGGCCACCCCCTTCGGCCCGAGTACATCCTCACGCGGCGCGGCGAGCGCCTCGCGCCGGCGTGCGGCCGGCTCGAGTGGGCCATGCAGCGGACGGACGCGACCGAGATCGCGCTGCGCAAGTGGTCGATGCCCGCGCTGTTTGTCATCGGCCCAGGGCCCGCGCGATTTACGCAGGTCGCACAGGCACTGGACACGGCCACCGACCGGGCTGTTTCGATTGCGCTCAAGGACCTGTCCCGCGCCGACCTGATCGCGCGGGAACTGCTGGACGGCCCGCCGCCGGGCAGCATCTACCTCCCGACGCGGCGGGGCGAGCAGTACCTGCCCATCCTTGATCAGATCTGACGCGTCGACGCGGCCGATCAGGTCGCGGCGCCGAGGCGCACGTGCGCGTTGTGTTCGTAGAACGTCGGCGGTTCATAGGTCCAATGGTTGGCCAGCCGCTGTTCTTCGCGAGCGAGCATCTTCAGCAGGTAGCGGCCGACCAGCGGCGCTGCGAGTCGAGCCTTCCAGCCGAACTCCTTCTTGATCTCGTCAAGACTGTGCGCGATGCGGGCCGATAGCGCGGCGTTGGCGTGCCTGAAGTGCTCTCGGGCGGCCCAGAGCGCCCCGGCGTACGTCACCGCCAAGTCGCGCGCTTCCCAGGCGAAGCGCGAGCGGATGCGCCGATCCGGGTGGTTCTTGTAGCGCTTCCAGCCCTGAAGCACGGTTCGTGCGATGCGAACGACGCTGGGCCCGTTGACTTCGAAGTCGCGCTGGAACGCGCGGAGGATCAGCCGGCCCTCTTCGCCGCGCGGGATGTGCGGGTGCCGGAAGTTGAACATCAACTGCCCATGGATGTCCGACTCGACGTACTCATCGGGCGGCAGCATTGTGCCGGCCTGCTGGTGCTCTTTGTAGAGCGGTGTGCCGGGGATCGGCGTGTAGAGCATGAACTGGTGAAACTCCGTGTCGTGCTCGACCGCGTAATCGATCGCGTCATCGATGTTGTCGAGCGTGTGATTCTCCATGCCGATGATGCTCGAGCCGAGTACGCGGATGCCGTGCGACTGCAGGGTCCGCACCAGCGTGCGGGTGTCGGCGTCGCGCAGCTTGGTGTAGGCCGCATCCTTGCCCTCCAGGCCCATCCAGACCCACGAGATTCCCAGCGCGACGATCTGCTCGATCGAGTAGGCGCGAAGCACATTGGCCGAAGCGAAGATGTACAGCGACCAGGCCTTGTGGTGCTGCTGCATCAGTTCGAGTAGTCGCAGGGCCCGCTTGCGATGCAGCAGAAAGTTTTCGTCCATCACGAAGAAGGATCGCACTTTCATGTCTGCTTCAAGGCCGCACATGACGTCGAAGAGTTCATCGCCGGTTTCGTAGAAGTGGATGCACGCGCCTTTGCCGCCGAACATGGCTGAAGTGGCGCAGAAGTTGCACCCCATGGGGCAGCCGACGGAGGGCAGGAGCACGGCCGCCACGTCGCCCTGCTTCTCGCGCATGGCGACTCCCATCGTGCGTGAGCCAATCCCCGAGGAGATGCGCGGATGCCTGATCGGCGCGGCGGTGTCTTCGCCAAGATAGCGGCGCATCCACTCAACCCCCTCGCCGCGCACGATGTGGTCGGCGTCGACAAGGCGGTCGAGGTCTGGGTAGTTCGCCACGTGGCCGCCGATCACGAGCGTCGCCTGCGGCTGGTGCCGGCGGATGATCTCGCACATGTGGCGCACCTTGGACAGATTCGGAATGATCGCTCCGATGCCGATGATGTCGTAAGGCTCGGTGCGCAGCTCTTCGATGAGCCGATCGAGCGTCGGAAAGTCCAGCAGCGTGCAGGGGGCGGTGATGTTGCTCTGAATGAGCATCAATCCCCAGGACCGATGGAACATGCGCAGCGAGAAGGCCCGCTGCACGCGCGTGACCTGATTGTGATACAGCTCCATCGGATTCAGCGATCGGCTGCCGTATTCATCATCCCGGGCGTAGGGACCGAACACGCTGGTGAGCAGGACGCGGGCGTTGGAGCCGCGCGGGTGAGTCGGATAGGTCGCGGGTCGATAAGCAGAGTGCGCAACAACTGTGGTCATTCGCTGGGTGCCTTTGGGTGGTTCGACGCACGCGGTCGAGGACTGACCGGCGCGCTGGGTTGCAAAGAGGAGTCGACGAGGTCATGATCCACGCACTTGAACGAGTCGGCTTGGCGACTCGAATAGGGACAATTATATCCATTTAGTGGCGCTCCGGCGCGAGCGGCTCCGGCAAGAACTTTCGCGAAGCTGGAAGCCGTGGGGTTGCCGCCGCGCCGGTCGCGGAAAAGGAACAGCCCCGCGGGCGAGGGCCCGCGGGGCTGATTCTGAACTCGATTGACGTGCTCTTCGAGCGAGCTGGCTACTCGATGTCCTGCTCGACGAGATTGGACTTGCTCCGCTGCTCGACGGCCTGCATCCAGACATGCCGCCCCTGCAGTTCGATCGGGATCAGCTGGCGCAACAGCGCGTAGCCGTTCTGGTCGGCGACGCGCGTGCCCGCCGTGACGGGGTTGAGCAGGTCAACTGTCACGTTGAATTGCGGGATGAAGGTGCTGCCCGTGCCGTCGAAACTGGCCAGGAAGGCGACCGTGGCGCCGGGAGTGGCGCCGAAGACCTCCGCGTCTCCGCGCACGCCGGCGAGCCAGCGCGACACTTCGAGCGTCAGGCGGTACTCGACGGGCTGATCGACGACGTTGGATTTGCGCTGGAATTCGGCGGCCTGCATCCACACGTGCGTGCCTTCGGAGCCGAAGGGAACGAGCATGTGGTGCAGCGCGTAGCCGTCCTGGTCGGCGGTTTCAATGCCGGCGAGGCGCGGCGAGGCGAGATCGAGCGTCACATCCAGCTGGGGCACGTAGGTGCTGCCCGTTCCCTGAATGCTGTAGACGAACGCGACGTGGCTGCCGGGCGTGGCGCGGAAGACTTCGAGATCCGTCTCGACGCCGGCCGTCCACGAAGCCGCGCGAAGCCGCATCGGGATATCGCCACTGATGGCGGCGACGACCGCTTCGTACGCATCCACCATGCCGTAGCCGTAGTTGTTGTCTTCGCCCGGATCGCCGAGGTCGAACGCGGTGTCATAGATGATCTGCTTGATGTCATCAACCGACAGATCGGGGTTGACTTCGCGCATCAGGCAGACCACGCCGTTGATGTGCGGAGAGGCCATCGAGGTGCCGCTGAGGTTGCCGTAGGAGTTGCCCGGCAGAGCGGAACGGACGTTGACGCCCGGGCCGGAGATGTCCGGCTTGATCGCCGGCTGGCCGTTGGGCGTGCAGTTCGTCGGCCCGCGCGAGGAGAAGCCCGCAATGGGCCAGCCCTGCTGGTTGGCGTCTACTGCGGCCACCGCAAAAGTGCGATACTCGTCGGTCGCGCGATCGGACGGGCGGCCGAGCCCCGAGAAGCCTTCGTTGCCGGCCGAGAAGGTGATGAGCGTGCCGGCGGCTTCACAGGCATCCAGGTGCGTCCAGAACGTTTCATCGCACGGCGGATAGCCGTGGCCCGTGACGAGGCGCCACGAGTTGGAGCAGACCGCCGGGACGTCCCAGTTCGTGTTCGGGTCGCCATCCGGATCGACGAGCCACTCGAAGGCGAGCAGCGCATCGGCAACGGTGCGCTGGATGCTCACGCGGTCGATGACGGCCGCGTGGATCCAGGTGGCGCCCGGAGCGACGCCGATTTCATCGCCCGGTGCGCCGCCGCACACCGTGCCCATGGTGTGGGTGCCGTGGCTGCCGAATGCGGTCGGGAAGGTGGTGTTGGTCACCGGATCGAACCACGCCCACTCGGGGTGGCCGGCGTAGCGCGAGTCGGCCACGCCTGCCCAGCGGCTGGCTAGCGCGGGGTGGTTGCCGTCAACGCCGGTATCCAGCGTCGAGGTGAGCACGCCATTGCCCATGACGCCGAACTCGGTCCAGACTTCCGGAGCGCGAATGGCGACGAGACCGGGCTCGGGATTGTCGAGCCCGCCGTTGCCGCCTTGCTCGACGGCGACGGGCGCCCCCATCGGCGCGACGGTTTCAATCGGATAGTTGAAGTAGATGCGGAGCACATCCTGACGACCGGCCAGTTGCACAATCTCGCTGCGTGTGGCGTCAACGCGGATCGCGTTGGAGAGCCAGTAGGGGTGGAAGTCGGAAATGCGTCCGGCGTCCTTCAGGTCCGTCAGATGCTCGACGAGGTCGCCTTGCGTCAGGCCGGCCTTTTCCTGCAGCGAAGTGACGACGAGCCGGTGCCGCTCGCGCAGATTGACTTTCGCCTGGTTCATTGCTGTGTTCATCTGCGCGATGTTGACCTGGTCGTTGAGGAAGACCAGCGTAGAGAGCACCTCGTTGTCGGGTGTCTTGAGGATGATCCGCCGCAAGTCAGGGTCGATTTCACCGGCCAGGACCGGCGTCGCCAGGATCGCTGCCGCAGTTCCCATGAGGAGGAGTCGCTTCATTGTTCCCCGCCTTTCAAGCCACGAAGGGCAAAAAGAGTTAGATGCCGCTCAAGCCACACCGCGGGCCGACTGGCCCGCGGTGCGACTTGGGGACGCTGCGCGCCGAAGCGCGGTATTACTCAATCACCTGATCGGTGACGTTTGACTTGCGCTGGAACTCGCACGCCTGCATGTACACGCGCACGCCCACGGTGTTCGACGGAATGCGCTTGCGGAGCAGGGCGTAGCCATCCTGATCCGCGGTGCGAATGCCGGCCTGGCGCGGCTGGGCGAGATCGAGCGTGACATCCAGTTGCGGCACATAGGTGCTGCCGGCGCCCTGGGTGCTGTACACGAACACGACCGTCGCGCCGGGCGTGGCGCGGAACACTTCCGCGTCGCCGTTCACGCCGGAGACAAACCGCGACGTCACCAGTCGCATCGGGATGTCGCCGGTCATGGCCGCGACGACGGCTTCGTACGCATCAACCATGCCCCAGCCGTAGCTGTTGTCCTCGCCCTGGGTGCCGAGATCGACGGCGGTGTCGAAGATGATCTGCTTGATGTCATCGACGGGCAGATCCGGATTGACTTCGCGCATGAGGCAGACCACGCCGTTGATGTGCGGCGAAGCCATCGACGTTCCGCTGAGCAGGCCGTACGAATTACCCGGCATGGCGGATCGCACATTGACGCCCGGCGCGGAGATGTCCGGCTTGATCGCCGGCTGGCCGTTGGGCGTGCAGTTCGTCGGCCCGCGCGAGGAGAACGACGCGATCGGCCAGCCCTGCTGGTTGCCGTCCACCGCCGCCACCGCAAAGGTGCGGTAGTCGTCGGTCGCGCGATCGGCAGGGCGCCGCAGACCAGAAGATCCCTCGTTTCCGGCCGAGAAAGTGATGAGCGTGCCCGCGGCTTCGCAGGCGTCCAGGTGCGTCCAGAAGGTCTGATCGCAGGGCTGGTAGCCGTGGCCGGTCACCAGTCCCCATGAGTTCGAGCACACGGCAGGAACGTCCCAGTTGGTATTCGGATCGCCATCCGGATCGATCAACCACTCGAATGCGAGCAGCGAATCGGCGACGGTGCGCTGAATGCTCACGCGATCGATGACCGCCGCGTGGATCCACGTAGCGCCGGGGGCCACGCCGACTTCATCGCCGGGCGCGCCTCCGCACACTGTGCCCAT
Organism: Phycisphaerales bacterium; assembly: GCA_020852515.1. Classification (NCBI taxonomy): domain Bacteria; kingdom Pseudomonadati; phylum Planctomycetota; class Phycisphaerae; order Phycisphaerales; species Phycisphaerales bacterium. The sequence continues at coordinate 443,235 of JADZAS010000016.1, read as the reverse complement.
GGTGTGGGTGCCGTGGCTGCCGAATGCCGTCGGGAAGGTCGTGTTGGTCACCGGATCGAACCACGCCCACTCGGGGTGGCCGGCGTAGCGCGAGTCGGCCACGCCCGCCCAGCGGCTGGCCAGCGCCGGGTGATTACCGTCCACGCCGGTGTCGAGAGTTGAAGTGAGCACGCCATTGCCCATGACGCCGAACTCGGTCCAGACTTCCGGAGCGCGAATGGCAACAAGACCGGGCTCGGGGTTGTCAAGGCCGCCGTTTCCGCCCTGCTCAACTTCAATCGGTTCGCCGACGGGGGCGACCAGTTCGATCGGGTAATTGAAATAAACACGAAGCACATCGCCGCGGCCGGCGAGACGGACGATTTCGCCTCGCGTGGCGTCAACGCGAATGACATTGGAGATCCAATAGGACTGGTAGTCAGCGATGCGACCGGCGTCCTTGAGTGCGGTCAGGTGGGCGAGCAGCGCTCCCTGCGTGTTGGCCGCCTTTTCATGGAGCGTGGTAACGACCAGACGATGCCGCTCGCTCAGAGGCAGGTTCTGGCGATTGAAATCGTGGTTCATTTGCGCGATATTGACCTGGTCGGAGAGGTAGACCAGCGTCGAGATCACTTCATTATCGCGCGCTTCGAGCAGGATCTTCCGCAGGTCGCCGTCGATTTCGCCTGCCAGCGCCGGGGCCGACAAGGCGGCGGCCGCAGCGCCGACACACACCAATCGTTTCATCTTCTTCTCGCTTTCCAAAGACCAGGTGACTTGGGCACAGTGACGCAAGCTCCAGCCGCACCGCGAGCGCGGGCGACCAAGAGACGCCGATAGAATACCTCAACATAACCGCCGACGGAAGCGAATTTATCCAAACTTCCTGCGGAAATCGCGCCGGATCGCGTCGCGGCGCTGTTCTCACACCTGAAGCGAGTTGCCTGCTTACCCAGTTTCGCGCGGCCGGCGCAGAGGCTGGGCACGCGCCCAGACCCCCGGCGCATCGGGGCGGTTTCCCCGGTTCTCGCCTGTTTCAGCGGTTTGCTCATGCCGCTACCCCCATGGCACCGCCATTGCATTTCGTGAGGCAACAGGCCCAACGGCTGCCCGGCAAGCCGCGAGTGGGCCCGACTTGAGACAACTGGCAGAAATTTTGATCACCGAGGCGAGTGGTGCTCACCGCTGGCCAACTTCGGAAGGAGTGAACCGTGAGTCGAAGGAATTCAAGCATTGCCGCACGAATCACCGGCTTCGCCGCAGGCCTGGCCGCGACGGCGGCCCTCGCCCAGCCTCAAGGAGGCGCTGACCTCGTCGATTCGGCGTGGCGCGCCTACGCGAGCGGCGCGTTCCCCTATTTCGCACCGGTCGCGATTGATTACGCCGACCTCGACGGCGACACCGACTTGGATGTGGTCGTGGCCAACGAGTACTACGGTCAACCGGGCCTCGTCGTCATGCTCAACCAGGGCGGCGGCGTCTTCGAGTTGGCTTCGCGCAACGACGTACCGTACGGCGATGACCTGGCCGACCTCGTGCTCCATGACATCGACGGCGACGGCCATGTGGACGCGATTGCAACCGTGCCGAGCGACTTCAGTCAGGCGCGAAAGGTCTACTGGTGGCACGGCAACGCCAACGGCACCTTCGCCAACCCCTACCGGCTGGTGACCAGCGGGCCGGGCCCGATCGGCCTCGTCGTGGCCGACTTCACCGGCGACGGCTTTCCTGACATCGTCACGGCGGATGGCGACTTCTATGGCAACGGCTCGACCGTCTCGCTGATGGTCCACAACCGGCAGTCGGGCAACCAGACCGGCTTTGCGGCGCCGCGCACCACCATGGTCGGCGCCAACGTTCAGCGCGTCGCTGCCGCCGACATCGACGGCGATGATGATCTCGACCTGCTCGTCGGGCGTCAGAACGCCACCGGAAACGCGATCCTCCTCAACGACGGCGCGGGCAACTTCGGCGCGCCCGTCTTCTATCTGCACGCCAACGATACCCAGTACGCCAATTCGCGCGTTGCGCTGGTCGACGTCGATCGCGACGGCGATCCCGACCTCGTTGCGACTACGGCCACTAACGGCAGCCCGAATCGCGGTATTGTGACCGTTCGGCGCAACGACGGCCAGGGCGTCTTCGGACCCTTCACCACCTACCCCATGGGCGACTGGTCGTGGACGGTTGTCTCGCTCAACGCCGCAGATGTGAACGACGATGGCTGGCCCGATCTCATCGCCGCCAACCCCTCCGGCCGCTCGTATGACGGCTTTGATCTGCTCCTCAATGATCGCACCGGTAACTTCCTGCCCTCCGTCACCTACCGGGCGGCCAAGTGGACGAGTGACGCGGTCGGATTCGACGCCGACGGCGACGGCGATACGGAAGTCGTCACCGTCGCCAACGACTCGACGGTCCTGACGGTGCACGAGAACACCGGCAATGGAGTGTTGACCAGACTGCCCCAGTACCGCATCGGCACGCTCACGCACAACATCGACGAGGCCGACATCGATCGCGACGGCGATCTGGACATCGTCAGCGTCGATTCGCAGGCGTTCATCCTTCGAAACAACGGCGACGGCACCTTCGCGCCGGCCACGACCTACCAGCCGCCGATGAACCCCGGCTCCGTGCTGCTGCGTGACATGAACAACGACGAGTACCCCGACATGGTGTTCGGCCCGGATCGCAGTTCGCCGCCGTACAACTTCGCGGTGTCGCTCAATCGCGGCGACGGGACGTTCTTGCCCGGCGTGATCACGCCCGTGGGCGCTTCGCAAGCCGGCGAACTCGATGCGGTCGATCTGAATCACGACACCATCCGCGACGTAGTCCTGACTGACCCGGGACCGAGTTCGGGCATCTACATCTTCCGCGGCAACGGCAGCGGCACGTCGTTCACGTTCATGCAGAAGATTCAGTCGTCGATTCCAAACGGCCTCAAGGTGGTCGATCTCGATCACGACACCCATCCCGATCTGCTCTCGAACACGGCGCTGGGTATCACCAACTGGCCCGGCCGCGGAGACTTCACGTTTGATCCGGTAATCACGCAGGGCGAGCAGGCCTCCAGGTTTGACGTGGCCGACTTCAACGGCGACGGGCACCTCGATCTGTGTACGCTGCTGCCCCAGCCCTCCTTTGGCACGACTCAAGTCTCCCTGATGCCCGGTTACGGCGACGGCGACTTCGGATTTCCCGTCATCTATCCCGGCCCGACCGGACGTGAAAGCGCCTATCGCATCGCGTCCAACTGCGACGCCGCCGACATCGACGGCGATGGCAACATGGATCTCGTGCTCACCGCCAACGCACCCGGGGACATTTCGATTTACCTGGGCAACGGCGACGGAACGCTTCAATCGCCCCAGCGCTACGGCGCGGGGTACTCGGCTAGCTCGTCGCTCTTTGGCGACTTCACCGGTGATGAGGTCATCGACATCGCGACAATCGTCAGCCTGCCGCCTGGCGGATTTACGGACATGGTCACGATCCTCGAGGGCTACGGCTCCACAGGCGGCGGTTTTTCGCTCGCCATCGACGGACTCTGCCCCGGGACGATCACCCTGACCGCGGACGGCGCCGCGCCGGGGGCCAACGTCGCGTTCATCTACGCCTTCGGCACCGGCTCGGTCGCCATCCCCACCGGCCCGTGTGCGGGCACGCGCCTGGGCCTGAACGGCACCGCGACTCTGCTTCGGACGGCCCGGGCCGACGCCAACGGCCTCGCCATCATCACCGGCAACGCGCCCTCGGGCGCGTGCGGCCGCGTGTACCTGCAGGCGCTCGACGTGTCGAACTGCGCGACTTCCAACGTCGAGGGTCTCTGATCGACGGCGGCAGCGCGGCCCTTCACGCCGCGCTGCCGACTTGCACAACTCCAACTCCGCAATGACCTACACCGCGCTTGCTTCAAGCGCACCCGATGGAGAAAACCCATGAATGCCCGAATGATTCAGTCCCGCGATCGCCTCGCCGCATCGAGCGCCGCGATCGCCGCCGCGGTGCTTCTCGCAATCGCCGGCTCCGCGTCGTCGCAGACGCGTACCGTGCCCTTTGACGTGCCGTGGCTCTCGTATGAGACGGCGGTGTATCCGGAGGGCATTTTCCCCGCCGCATCGCGCGTGGCCGACTTCAACGCCGACCTTGTTCCCGATCTGGCCGTCGTGAGTTTCGGCGGAACGGCGCACCTCTCCATCCTCGTGGGAGATGGCGTCGGCGGCTATGAGCCATTTGTCACCTATCCGCTCACGCTGGAAAGCAATGACGTCGAAGTGGGCGACTTCGATCGCGACGGCGACATCGACGTTGCAGTCGCCGAGACCGGCCGGTTCTGGGAAGGCAACCTCATCTCAATCTGGTCCAACAACGGATCAGGTCAGTTCACCCGCACGCGCCTTCTGGGCGCCGGCTCCACCGGACCCAACGGTCTGACAACCGCCGATCTGAATGGAGACGGCTGGCTCGACTTTGCCGTCGCGCACGATCGATACATCGAATACGGCAACTCGATCGCGGTCATCCTGAGCGACGGCGTCGGCGGCTTTCGCACGCCTGCCGTGTACACGCTTACCGCCGGCACGAATCGCATCACCGTGGGCGACCTCGACGGCGACACCGACGTCGATCTGGCTGTCGGCCATGAAACGAACCGGTGGACGTTTATGCGCAACGGCGGCAGCGGCCAGTTCACCTCTGCCGGCACGTTCACGGGCATCGAGCAGGGCTCGCTGCCGGAAGATCCCGCCATCCACGTCGTCGACTTCGATCGCGACGGCGATCAGGACGTGTTCTATGGCCACGCGGACAGCGGCGGATTCTACGAGGGCGCCTTCGGTTTCTGGCGCAACAGTGGGGGCGGCAGTTTCCCGCCGCCCGAAGCGATCGAACTCAACTCGTACACGCGCGGCCCCAGCAGCATCCGCACCGCCGACGTTACAGGAGACGGCTGGCTTGATGCTCTCGTCGCCACCAGCAGCAGCCAGTGGTATCTTGTGGCGGGCAACGGCAGCGGCGGCTTCGCCGCCCCCCAACGCTTCCGCTGCGGGCGCAATCCGCGCTCCATTCACGCGACCGATCTCGACGGCGACACCGACCTGGAGGTTGTCGTGGTCTGCTCCGAGTCGATGGGCGCATGTGTCTACGAAAACCCCGGCGACGGCACGTTCATCCAGCCGCCCGTCATTGACATGACCAGCCCGGGCCTCTCGCCGGCCTTTCCGACGAACCTTTTGGCGGGCGACATCGACAGCGACGGCGACCTCGATCTCGTCGCCGGCTTCCGCGCGGACTTCGCCGAGCAGCACGGCATCACCGTGCGCCGCAACCAAGGCGACGGCAGCTTCGCCGCGATCGAAACCTACAGCGCGTCAACCTATCCCACTGTCGTGCGCCTTGCCGACATCAGCGGCGACGGCCGACTCGATCTGGTTTTCCGCGACAGCACCGGCGCCATCCGCGCCCGGCTCAACAGCGGCAACGGCTCGTTTGGAGCGATGCAGTTCATCACGTCCGCGTACGTCGAAGGGGACATGAACCTCTGGGATGTCAACGCCGACGGCGCCCTCGACGTCGTGTTCAGCGGATTCTTCGAAGTCAATGTCGCGATCAATCGAGGCACCGGTTCGTTTAATGCGCCGGTGCGCAACACCACGACCGATTTCGTCCGCAAGATCGGCATGGGTGACTTCAATGGCGACGGCTGGCCCGATCTGCTCACTGACTCCGGCCTGCAGGGCAGCGCCACGGTTGCCTTCGGGCTCGGAGACGGTCGTTTCCAGGCGTCGTTCGAGGTTCCGGCCGGTCGTGGCGTGCGCGCCTTCGGCGCCGCCGACTTCGACCGCAACGCCTCGATCGACTTCGCCACCATCTACAACCTCGATGAGACGGGCCTGGGCGTGCGGCGCAACCGGGGCAACGGTGACTTCCACATCCTCGATACGTACCACGGCTCATACGGCTATGCCGATCACACCGCTGGCCTCTACTTCGGCGACGCCGAAGGTGACGGCGAGATCGACGCCTTCACCGCGAACTTCAGCGCGCAGGACGTCTCCTACTGGAAGGGCGTCGGCAACGGCGCCTTCGACCGGCTCATGCGCCTGGGCGTCGGCCAGGATGCCTTTGACATGATCACCGGCGACTTTGACGGCGATGGCACCGTCGATCTGGCGGTGCTCTGCCAGGTTGACAACGGCCGCTGGTGGTACCCCGGCGTGAGCATCTTCCGTGGCGTTGCGCCGTCGGACTATGACATCATCCTCTCACAGACGCCGCTCCGCCGCGGGCAGACGGCGACGCTCCACGCGCAGGGGGCCGTGCCCGGCGAGCAGGTGCACTTCCTCTACAGCACGCGCGGCCTCGGCCAAGGCGCCTGCCCGCCGCAACTCGGTGGTCTGTGCCTCGATCTGCGCAACCCGCTGACGATCATCGACTCGGCCAGAGCGGACGCTTCCGGCGTGGCCTCGCTTCGCCTGAGCATTCCAGGAGGCGCGCCGCTCGGCACGCCGGTGTTCACGCAGGCCGTGATCCGGCGCGGCCCCGGCGGCGCGTGGAGCGTCAAGAGCCGGCCCGTCGAATCTCAGATCACCCAGTAGAAACTCCACGCGACTTCATCCACGTTCCTCCTTCCAGACCGCCGCCGTCGCTCGCTCGCCACAAGCAGCGCACGGCGGCGGTCGCTTTTGGTGTGTGGCCCGCCACAGCTCGCGCGACGCGGCGGCGATATGCTCAACGCCATGCGTGAAGACGTGGGGCCATCCCGGCCGGCTGGGTGGATGCGCTGGGCGCTGATCGCAGCCGGTGTTTACAACATCGCGTGGGGGTTGAGCGCGCTGCTGTCGCCCAACACCGCGTTCGACCTGATGGGCCTGGCGCGGCCGAACTGGCCGCAGGTCTGGCAATGCCTTGGCATGGTCATCGGCGTGTACGGCATCGGCTACCTCATCGCCTCGGCCAATCCGCTGCGCCACTGGCCGCTCGTACTCGTGGGACTGCTGGGAAAGGTGTTCGGCCCGATCGGCTTCGTCGTGTATGCTGTCAAGGGCGAGTTCCCTTGGACGTTCGGCTGGCTCATCCTCTTCAACGACGTGATCTGGTGGCTGCCATTCGGTGTGGTACTGTGGAAGGCACGCCGGCAGCACGCCATCAGCCGCTGAGCTGAGAACGAGCCGTCTGCGGTCGAACCCGGCGCGGGCGCGGCGAGTGGTTTCGGCCCTTGGAGGAGGATGGATGGCGATCTTTCCGGCAACTTTTGCCCACTCGGGGTTTGGCCCCTTCAATAGGGTTCCATGGCCTACACCGTTCTCGCTCGCCGGTATCGCTCCCAGGACTTTGATGAAGTCATCGGGCAGGAGGCGATTGCGCGCACGCTCAGTCGGGCGATCGAGTCCGACCGCGTCGCCCACGCCTATCTCTTCACCGGCACGCGCGGAGTGGGCAAGACCTCGATGGCGCGCATCTTCGCCAAGGCGCTCAACGTCACACCCGAACTCACCGACGCCGAGGCGATCGGCAAGGCGATCATGCAGGGCGGCGACATCGATGTCATCGAGATTGACGGCGCCTCGAACCGCGGCGTGGATGAGGCTCGCGATCTCATCGCCAACAGCATCTACCGTCCCAATCGCTGCCCGTACAAGATCTACATCATCGACGAAGTGCACATGCTCACGCGCGAGGCGTTCAACGCGCTGCTCAAGACGATGGAGGAGCCTCCCTCTCACGTGAAGTTCATCCTCTGCACGACCGAGCCGCACAAGGTGCCGGCGACGATCCAATCGCGCTGCCAGAGGTTCGACTTCCGCATGATCCCCACCAAGCGCATCGCCGAGCACCTGCGGGCGGTGCTCAAAAGCGAGAAGGTCAAGGCCGATGAACGCCTGGTGCTGCAGGTGGCGCGGCTGGGGCACGGCTCGATGCGCGATGCGCTGAGCCTGCTCGATCGATTGCTCTCCGAGGGCGAGAAGACGATCACGGTCGAGATGCTCGCTGAGACCCTCGGCCTGCCCGACCAGGCGCTGGTGCACCAGTTCGTCGAGGCCGTAGCCGATGGCCAGCCCGCTGCGGCGCTGGATCAGATGAACGAGATGCTCAATCGCGGCGTCTCGCCCGATCAGTTCATCGAGATCGTCATCGATCGGCTGCGGCTGCTCATGCTCGCGTGCGCGTGCGGCGTGGAGAGCGAACTGCTCGAACTGGCTGATGATGAACGCGAGGAAATCGCAGCGCAGGCGGGCCGCTTCGACGCACCGGGCCTCGTGTACATGATCGCGCTTCTTGAAAATGTGCAGCGATCAATCAAGTCGAGCGTGACGGGACGGGCGCTGCTCGATGCGGCGGTGGTGCGGCTGGCGCTGAGCGAAAAGTTCGCCGACGCCGCGGCGCTGCTCAAGGGCAGCCCGGCTGGAGACGGGCGCCTCAGCGGCGCTGGCAGCGCGGGCGCCACTCAAAAAAAAAGTCCACAGCGCGCTGAACCGCCGCCGAAACTGAGCGAACTGGCGGCTGCGACGGCTGCCAGGAGCGCCGCCTCGCCGGTCCCGAGTGAGCCCGAGGCGCCGCCGCCGACCGCCGCTCGCGTAGATGTCGATCCTGAGCAGGTGTGGCGGCAGGTGGTGGAAGAGGCGCATGGGAATGCCCGCCTCGGCCCGGTGGTCGATGCGCTGAGTTGGGATCAGCGCCTCGATGGGCCGTCGATCAGCCTCACGCTCAACGACGGCTCGCTGCTCGCCTACGCGCGGACCTGCCTGGGCGCGATCGAGAAGATCTTCGCTTCGGCGCTGGGCCGGCCCGTACGCATCGAATTGATCGCCAGCGCCGCGGCGGCCGCCAACGGCCACGGACCCGGTCCGGCCTTGCCGTCTTCGTCGCAGTTCGCCCAGGCTGCGCAGATTCCGATCGTGCGCAAAGCGATGGAACTTCTCGACGCGCGCATCGTGGATGTGAAGCCCGCGCCGCGGAAATCAAAGTGACTCATTCAGCGCACGGCGCTGCGGGAGAATCTCGTGTTCGACCAGTTCAAGAATCTCGGGCAGTTGTCGAGCATGCTGCGCAACGCCGGCCAGTTGCGCGAGCAGATGAAGCAGGTGCAGGACAAACTCAAGACGATGAAGGCTTCAGCCGAAACCGGCGGCGGCGCCGTCAAGGCGACCGTTACCGGCGCCATGCGCGTGGCGTCGCTCCAAATCGACCCGGCGATGTTCGCGGCCCTCATCGACGCAGGCAGCGACGCGGATCGACAGATGGCTGAAGACCTCATCGCCGGCGCGATCAACGCGGCGATGGAGAAGGCGCAGCGCATGGCGGCGGATGAGATGTCCCGCCGCGCCCGCGAACTCGGCCTGCCCATCGACCCGGGCGCCGACCTCGGCGGCCTGCTGGGGGAGTGAGGTCTCGACACATAGAAAGCGCAAACAAAGACCCGCGGATCGAGTCCGCGGGTCTGTGCGCCTTTCATTTATCCGGTGTTGCTGCCGGTTACGGCAACTGAGCCACGTTGCTCGTCTCGCATGGACTCTCCACTGCGACGAGTTGCAGGTACCCGCCGCAGGCGCCGGTGCCGGCCTGACCGTTCACACTTCCTGAGCCGTTGCCCGTGGCGACCGTATTGACGAGTTGCAGTTGGCTCGTCCCCAGGCCCAGTTGCGTTCCCTGGCACGGGCCGTTGGGAATCACGAACGAGCCGGTGTTGCGCGCAAAGACAATGCCCTGTTGCGTCTGCGGCGGCGCGTTGTTCCATGTGACGCGGATGGTGCCGGGGCACTGGCCGCTGAGCGAGAGCGAGTAGCCGCCGCCGCCGAACTGGAACTCGCCCGCGAGCGCGTTCTGCGTTTCCAGGCCCGGCACGACAACGGTGTTGAGCAACGAACCGCTGCGCGACCACTGTTCGAGGGTGCCCTGGCGATTTCGATCGTGAATCCACAGCGTGCCGTCGGCCGGGTCGATCGCGACGGCCATGTTCTTGGTGTGGCCGGTGGTGAATGAACTGATGATGTTCCCGCTCAGGTCGTACTGCGTGAGATTCGACCCTGAAAACGTGCCGACCCAGAGGGTGTCGTTCTCGGTGTCATAGGCCAGGGCGCCGATGCCGCCGGCGGTGAAGAGGCGCAGCGGATTGGTCCAGTCGCCATCGAACTGCCAGACCACGCCGGCGGTGTCGATGGAGTAGTTGTGCGTGCCGTCGGTCGCGCCGTCCCAGCAGCGCGATGTGCCTTCGGGATGGGTATAGCGAGGGCCGAGATCGACGCCTGTCAGGCTGTAGTCGGCGCCGATGTCGCCGACGTCCGCGCCCATGGTGCGAACCGTGTCTCGAACGACCATCGGATACTGGTAGCGATCGGTGCCGGGGGCGAGATTCCACTGCCGCAGGATCGATCCATTCTGGACGACGGTGAACGTGTCCTGGTCGCCGGAGTGAAGGTAGTACTCGCTCAGCTGGCCCAGGGCGCTGCCGGCGATGCCAAGGGTGAGGGTGGTGGCGGCAGCAAGCGCCAGGCGATTGAGATAGCAGATCCGCATGATTCTCTCCTCTCGAGACGGTGAACCGAAGGTGGCGGTACATTCTAACGCGCGGCGGGAGCCCCAGAGAGGGAACGGCACCCCGAAGTGACGAAAATCTGCCTGCAAGGGCCGGTAATTGAAGCGAAGTGGCCGCCGGCCAATGGCGGGCGCAAGGCTGCGAATACAATGGCCCATGGACCGAAGCGGCCCGTATCCCGATTCGATGGTGCGGCTCATCGATGAGTTCGCCAACCTGCCCGGCATCGGGCGGCGCAGCGCTGAGCGCCTCGCCTTTCACGTGCTCAAGAGCGATCGGGCGACGGCGATGAAACTCGCCCAGGCGATCAGCGACGTCAAGACGCACGTGAAGCACTGCTCGATCTGCTACAACCTCGCCGACCGCGATCCGTGCCCGATCTGCAGCGATCCGCGGCGCGAGCACCAGACCGTACTCGTGGTTGAGCAGCCCAAGGACCTTATCAGCCTCGAGCAGACGGGGATGTACCGCGGCGGCTACCACGTGCTGCTGGGCCACATCGCGCCCCTCGATGGTATCGAACCCGAAGATCTCACGGTCGGCGCGCTGCTCAAGCGCGTGGATGACCCCGCAGGCAACGCGTGCGGCGTGCGGATCGCGGAAGTGATTTTCGGCCTGAGCCCGAACCTGGAGGGCGACGGCACGGCGTTGTACTTGGCCGAACAACTCAAGAGCCGGGGCGTGAAACTGAGCCGCCTGGCGCGCGGCCTGCCCAGCGGCTCGCAGATCGAATACGCGAGCAAGGCGGTGCTCGCGGACGCGATCATCGGCCGCCAGGGGGTTGAGTGACGTTCAAACGCGCCAGCCTCGGCGCTACGATGGCCCGAGCGATGGAGCATCGAGTTCCCAGCCAGAAAACAGCCCGCCATGCGATTTGAAACCTCCCAACATCTTCGCCTCAGCCAGCAGATGAAGATGTCGCCGCGGATGATCCAATCCATGGAGATCCTGCAACTGGCGGCCCCGGCGCTCGAGGAGCGGATCGAGCAGGAACTCGAAGGCAACATCGCGCTGGAGATCGACGAGCCTACGGCAGACGGCATGTCGCTGGCCGAGCAGCAGCGCGATGAGGATCGCGACGCCGCCGAGGGCGAGCGAGCCATGGTCACCGACGATGCAAACGCCGGCGAGGGGTTTGATCGGCTCAACCGCCTGACCAACGAATACCGCGATGTGCTCGACGACCAGTTCGGCGATTCATACCGCCGCCCGCGCCAGGATGGCGAACCCGACGGCAAGATGGCGGCCATGGCCAACACCGCGGCGCGAGGCGAGAGCCTGCAAGCGCAACTGCTCAGCCAGTGGGCGTTGTCGGACGTCGATGAGCGGCACCTGCTCGCCGGCGAGCAGCTCATCGGCTTCATCGACGACGACGGCTACCTCCGCGTCGAGATGGAGACGGTGCTGGGCCAGGCACCGCCGGGGATCACGCTCGAACTGCTTGAAGAGGCGCTGCCCGTCCTGCAGGAGACGCTCGAGCCCGCCGGAATCGGCGCTCGAAACCTGCGCGAATGCCTGCTCATTCAGATCGATGCGCTGGAGCGAGAGAATCCAGGCGTTGATCTTGAAGTCGAGCGGCTTCTCGTGCTCAATCATCTGTCCGACATCGAACAGAACCGCCTGCCAAGGATCGCCGAGACCACGGGGCTGACGATCGACGAGGTCAAGGCGGGGCTCGAAGGGCTGCGGCATCTGGACCCGAGGCCGGGGCGGCAACTGGTCAGCGAGTCGCCCGAGGTTGTCATCCCCGACGCCATCGTCGAGTACGACGACGAGGCGGACGATTACGTGGCGATGCTGTTCGACGGCCGCCTGCCGCGCCTGCGCATCAACCCGCGCTACGCGGCGATGCTCAAGGACGAAAAGGTCGAGAAGGCCACGCGAGAATTCGTCGATTCGAACGTGCGCAACGCTCGCTGGCTCATCGAGGCGATCGACCTGCGCAAGAACACGCTTTTGCGCGTGATTCGCGTCGTGGTCGCGCATCAGCGCGATTTCTTCGACCAGGGCCCGGCAGCGCTCAAGCCGCTGCCCATGTCGCAGGTGGCCGAACAACTCGGCGTGCACGTGGCGACGATTTCGCGCGCCGTGAGCGGCAAGTGGATCCAGACGCCGCGCGGCGTGCTGCCCCTGCGCAAGTTCTTCTCGTCGGGCACGGAGACCGAATCCGGCGAGGACATGAGTTGGGACGCCGTAAAGCAGAATCTCAAAGAAATCATCGACGCCGAAGACAAGCGAGAGCCGCTGGGCGATGACAAACTGGCGGCGGCGCTCAAGGAGCGCGGCATCACCATCGCCCGCCGCACCGTCGCCAAGTACCGCGACCAGCTGGGCATTCCCGCAGCCAAGATGCGAAAGACCTATTGAACGCAGCCCCGCGGCCGGAACCGCTGACCTCAATCCCACTACAATTCGTGTCCGCACGCTTCGGCGGCGGCACGTCCAGAACTCCGTCCGAGCAAGGAGCCGGCATGTCCACGCCCCGTCATTGGTTTGTGTCACTGGTTACTCTGATTCTCATCGCGGCCGCGCTCCCCGCCACGGCGCTGGCCCGGCAGGATCAGCGCATCGGCTGGATCGTCATTGACGGGCCGATCGTCGAGCAGCCCTCGCCGCTTGCGTGGCTCTTTGGCGCCGACGTCGAGCCGACGGTCCGGCACATGACGGCGATGATCCAGGACGCGGCAGAGAGCGACGACATCGCGGCGCTGGTCATTCACCTCAAGGACTTCCAGTGTGGCTTCTCGCAGGTGCTCGCACTGGGCGCCGCGATGGACGATGTCCGGGCCGCCAACAAGAGGGTGCACGTCTTCAGCGAGAACTACGGCCCCATGGAGCTGTTGCTCGGCGCCAGCGCCGACGAGGTGATCATGCAGACGGGCGGCGCCGTCAGCTTTCCCGGCCTCTACAGCGAAGAGTTGTATCTCGCCGATGCGCTCGGCCTGGTCGGGCTCCAGGCCGACATGGTGCAGGTGGGCGATTACAAAGGCGCTGCCGATCAGATGGCGCGCAGCAGCGCCAGCCCTGAGTGGTCGCAGAACATCGATGCGCTGCTCGACGACCTCTGGGCCCAGATGGGCGAACGGCTTCGCGAGGGGCGCCACCTCGATGACGCCCAGTGGCAGCGCGTGCTCGACGAGGGCTGGTCGGCGGACGCCAAGCAGGCCCGCTCGCTTGGACTCATCGACACCCACCTCGACATCCTCGATCTCAAGGATCACGTGGCCAGCCAGTGCGGCACCGATCGCGTCACGCTCGATCTTGGCCCGGAGACCGACGAACTGCAAATGGACATGACCAATCCCTTCGCGATGATGGCGATGCTCATGAGCGAGCCGGACCACACGCCCACCCGGCCGACCGTCGCGGTCGTGCACATCGACGGGCCGATCGTGGATGGCGAGTCAACCGAAGGCGGCCTGTTTGGCGGCGCCAGCGTCGGCAGCCGCACCGTGCGCGAAGCGCTCAAGCGGATCGAAGATGAAGACCTGATCAAGGGAGTCGTCGTGCGCATCGATTCGCCCGGCGGCTCGGCGATCGCTTCTGAGATCATCTGGCAGGGCTTGCGCCGCCTCGCCGAGCACAAGCCGGTGTTCGTTTCCGTCGGGTCGATGGCGGCGTCGGGTGGCTATTACATCGCCGTCGGCGGCGATCGCATCTACGTAGATCCCGCATCGATCGTCGGCTCCATCGGCGTGGTCGGCGGCAAGATCGTCACCGGCGGCCTCTTCGAGAAGATCAACATCGGCGTCACCGCCCGCGCCCGCGGCCCGCACGCGCAGCTCATGAGCAGCACGCAGCCGTGGGACGACAGCCAGAGGGCGATGGTCCGGGCCGAGATGAAGAAGATCTATGACTTGTTCACTTCGCGGGTCGCGGCGGGTCGTGGCAACAAGGTCGATCTCTCGAAGATCGCCGAAGGCCGCCTGTTCACCGGGAGGCAGGCGATTGGCAACGGCATGGCCGACGGCATCGCCGACTTCGACCAGACCATCGGCATGCTCGCGGCCAAGTGCGGCCTCAGCGAAGGCGCCTATGACGTGATGACCTACCCGGGCCCGCAGAGCATCCCAGAGATGCTCGAGTCCATGCTGCCCGGCGGCGTGCACTCGCCTCGTGCGCAGGCCGCCTCGCCGCTCATCAACGTCGAAGCGATCAGAACGCTCGTGGGCGAAGGGGCATGGGAGCAGATCCGCGATTCGCTCAATGCACTGATGCAACTCCGCGAGCGCCGCGTGCTGCTCATCTCGCCGCGGGCGGTGGTGGTGAAGTAGGATCGGAGCTGCGACTCCCGAGGCAGGGCCTGCGCGTTGAACGGCTAGAATTGCAGGACGTGAAGGAATTCCGCCTGCTATCCCGTGTGTACGAGCACAACGCGGCTCTTGATGCGCGCGTGCTGATCCCGCCGGGCGATGACATGGGGATGGTCCGCATCGACGGCGCCGAGGTGCTGGCCGCGGTCGATCAGATCGTCGCCGGCCGGCATTTCACGCTCGATTTGACGCCGTTGCATCTCATCGGCCGCAAAGCCATCACTCGCAACCTCAGCGACATCGCGGCCATGGCGGCCCGGCCGGTGGCGGCGCTGGCGGCTGTCGTGCTGCCGCTGGACTGGCAGGAGTCGCAGGCGCTGGAACTCTTCGAAGCCATGCGGACCACCGCCGAGCAGTACGACTGCCCGCTCATCGGCGGCGACATCTCGATGGCGGAGGCACCGCTGATGTGCAGCGTGACGGTGCTCGCCCGGCCGGGGCCGCGCGGGGCGATTCGGCGCAGCGGCGCCGGGCCAGGCGATGCTGTTTACGTCACCGGACGACTTGGCGGGAGCGTTGCCGCCGACGGGAGCGGGCGTCACCTGACCTTCGAGCCGCGCATCGAACTGGCGCTGGCACTGGCGGAGCGATTCGACGTGCACGCGATGATTGACATCAGCGACGGCCTTGGGCGCGACGCGGGCCACATTGCCGAAATGTCCGGCGTGCAGATCGAGATCGACGCCGCACGAGTGCCGTGCTCGCCCGGCTGCGACTGGCGCCGCGCGATGAGCGACGGCGAAGACTACGAATTGTGCTTCACGGTGCAGGCCGGCGTGGAGCTGCCGGGCGAACTGGCCGGCGTAGGGCTGACGCGCGTGGGCGCCGCAAGGAGCCGGGCGGCGGACGAGCCGGCGATCGTCGTGCGCGCGGGCGGCGACGTGATTGACGGCTCAAGCCTCGGCTGGGAACACGGAGCGGCGACGTGACGCAACAACTCTCGCACAGCGCTGAAGACACCATGCGCATCGCCGCCGACCTGGCGCGCACGCTCAAGGGCGGCGAACTGATCGCGCTGCGCGGCGAGCTGGGCGCGGGTAAGACGTGCTTCGTGCGCGGCCTGGCGCGCGGCATGGGAATTGATCCCGCCGTCGTGAGCAGCCCGACGTTCGTCATCATGCACGAATACGAATCGAAGCAGGATCTGCGGCCGCGCGTGCTCATTCACATCGACGCCTACCGCCTGCGAGGCAGCGATGAACTCGAGAGCATCGGCTGGGATGAACTCGTCGAGAAGCACGATGCGGTCATCGCCCTCGAATGGCCCGAGCGCGTGGCGGGCGTGCTGCCGCATGATCACCTCGACATCACGCTCGAACATCGCGGAGATGAGGAGCGGCTCATCACAATTCAGCCGCGCGGCGATGCGGCGCCGGGCGCGACTCGAGCCAAGCCGTGTCCGATCTGCCAGATGGAAGTGGCCCCCGAAACCGAGACGTTTCCGTTCTGCTCGACTCGCTGCCGGCTGGCGGATCTGAACCGGTGGATGGGCGGCGCCTATCGCGTGAGTCGCCCGGCGACGGATCCGCGCGACTGGGAGGAGAATGCTCTGTAGGCGAGGGGATACACTGCCTCTGCACGTCTGGAAGGAGCGATGGGCATGGGTGGAGGCAGCGGGGCGGTCCGGGTCGGACTCATCGGCACCAAGTTCATGGGCCGGGCCCATTCGAACGCGTGGCTCAAGGTCGGCCGCTTTTTCGATCTGCCGCTTTCTGTCGAGATGTACGCGGTGTGCGGGCGCGACCGGGTGGAGACGCCGAATTTTGCCCAGCGCTGGGGCTGGCGCAACGCGCTGACCGACTGGCGCGAACTGATCGCGGATGAGCAGGTCAATCTCATCGACGTCGGCACGCCAAACGACATGCACGCCGAGCAGTCGATTGCCGCGCTCGAGGCGGGCAGGCACGTGGCGTGCGAAAAGCCGCTGGCGGGAACGCTCGCCGAGGCGCGGCAGATGCGCGACGCAGCCCGCAAGGCGCGCAAGTGCAAAACGTTTGTCTGGTTTAACTACCGCCGCTGCCCGGCGGTCGCGCTGGCGCACCAACTGGTCGCCTCGGGCCGGCTCGGGCGGATTTACCACGTCCGCGCGGCCTATCTACAGGACTGGGGCGGGCCCGACACGCCGCTCGTCTGGCGCTTCAAGGGCAGCGTCGCCGGGTCAGGCGCGCACGGCGATCTCAACGCCCACATCATCGACATGGCCCGGTTCATCACCGACGACGAGATAACCGAGGTCGCTGGCGCGATCGAGGAGACGTTCATCAAGCAGCGATTGATTCCCGAGGGCGTGGGGGCGGCGATCAAGGGCAGCGCCGCGAAGGGCGCCGCGAAGCCGCAAGCGGCAAAGGGGCGCACGGGCCGCTCGACCGTCGATGATGCGGTGCTGTTCCTGGCGCGATTCAAGCGCGGCGCCGTCGCCAGTTTCGAAGCAACCCGCCTCGCCACCGGCAACAAGAACCGCAACACGATTGAAGTCAACGGCGAGCGCGGCGCCCTGCGGTTCAACTTCGAGCGCATGAACGAACTTGAGTTCTACGACGCCACCGCGGATGCCACGACGCGCGGCTGGACAACGATCATGTGCACCGACGCCGCGAAGCACCCGTACGCCGCTGCATGGTGGCCGGACGCCCACGTGCTCGGTTACGAGCACGGATTCGTCAACCAGGCGGCCGACATCGTGCGCATGCTCGCTGGAAAAAAACCGGAAGTTCCCATGCCCGATTTTGAAGACGCGTACAAGACGCAGTGCGTGCTTGAAGCGGCAATCGTCTCGGCGCGGCAGAAACGGCCGGTGGCGATCTCCGAATTCAGGTGAAGCCGCACGGCGCCGGCCGCGGAAAGGAGTACCGTTCACCATGGTGGTCGATCCCTACGACACAGCGGCCCCGTCTGCGCAGCGCCCGGCGTTCCAGGGCGAGTCGATCGGCTCGCTGGTGCTCGGTGCGGCGATTTTCGGCCTGTTCGGCTTTGGTTTGACCTGGATCACTACGTCTCCGGCCTCGCAGTTCGCCATGTGGACTCTCCGCGTCCTGGCCATCGCTTTTGCGCTGACGATCGCCGTGGTGTTCATTTCACCGCGCGTTGGTGAAATCGTGCGCCTGCTGGTGATCGCGCTGGCGGCCGTGCTGCTCTCCGCCGCCGGAGTCTGGGGACTGATCGAACTGGGCCTGAACAACATCACCGGCTGGCTGCTGTTGATCATGGGGGTGTTCGACGGCATGGAGATTGTGAGGTATATTGCCGCGCGGCGCGCGGCGGGAGGATGAAAGATTGTGCGACGATTCCTGATCATCGGTGCGGCGCTGGTCGTTCTGATCGGCGCCGGCGGATACGTGCTGTACCGCTCGGTCGGCCGCGAAGGTTCGGGCCAACTTGAGAACTGGGTCGGCCGTAGCGTGGTGGGCATCATCGAATCGCATCTGACGGCCACGGCCGAGTTCGACCGGCTGGACTACCAGGCGCCGGCGACGGTCGTGCTCGACGGGCTGAAACTGACCGGCGCTGCGGGGCAGCCGCTCGTGCAGGTCGATCGCCTGCAACTGACGCTGGCCCGCACGCCGCGGCTGAATGAGCCGGTGCAGATCGCACGGGTGCAGCTCGATTCACCATGCCTGCACTTCCGTCAGGATGCAGAAGGTGAGCTGGTTGGGTGGAGCAATCTGGTCGATTCGGCGGTGGCTGAAGAGGGGCTCGATGCCGTGCCCGAGCCGTACCGCCTGAGCGAAGTGCTCGTCATGCGCGAGATCGACATCCGCGACGGACGCATCGAGTATCACAGCAGTGGCGATGAGGAGCCGATGGTGCTGCATGGCGTAACGCTGACGCTGCACACCGCCCCCGATGAGGATGACCCAGGCTGGTACGGGCTCAACGGTTCGATGAGCCGTGCGCCGCAACTCGAAATCGACTTCGACGGGCGGGCCAATCTCGATTCGATGCTGCTCGATCTGGCGCGCCTGGAGGTGTCGATGCGGCTGGAGCAGGAGCAGTACGAGTCGCTGCCGCCGCAGTTGCAGACATTGGTGCGGCGCTACGAGTTGCGCGGCCAACTCGAAGCGGCGGGCGGGGGCACTTTTCCGGTATCTGATCTGTCCGGCGGCAACGCGTGGCTCGAAATGACCCTCAGCGATGCGTTTGCTTCGTTCGGCGAGAGCGTGCTGCCGGTGAAGCAGGTGCGTCTCAAGGCAGCCATGGCGGACCGGACGGTGAGTCTGGACGCGATGGCTGATCTTCTTTCAGGCAGCGCCAGCGCCAAGGCGACGGCCAACCTCTACGAAATCATGAGCGTGAACCTCACGTACAGCGCTGCGCAGATTAACCTGCGCCAGACCCTTGCAACGACCGGCCGCGACGCGCCGCCGAAGTACGATGGAATCCTCAGCGCCGCCGGCCAGGTGCGAACGAGCGCGCTTTCGCCGCTCGAATCGATCAGTGGCAGCGGTGACCTCACGGTAGAACAAGGGCGGCTGGTGAACCTGCCCGTCATCTCCGATCTGACGCGCGCGATCTCATCTCCATTCGGCGGCGACAGCGATTCCGGAAGCGATGCGGCGCAGGTTGATTACGACTTCAAACCGGATCGTCTTGAGATCAGCGAGTTTGAACTCGTCTCGCCGCTCATCGTCGCGCGCGGCGACGGTCGGATCTACTACGACCAGCGGCTGTCGCTGGCCGTGAACGCCGGACCGATGGAGAAGGTGCAGAAGGGACTGGGCAAGATCGGCGCGGTGCTCGGCGGCATTACCGATCGGCTCGTCAAGTACTACGTGAGCGGGACGATCGAAGATCCGAGCATTTCGGTCAAGCCTCTGGGCATCGGCGCCGGCAGGTGAGCAGTGCGGCGGCTCAGCGGGCGGCGACGCGCTCAGCCGGTTTGCGGATCGTCGGAGCCGTCGAGTTGGTGGGGTAATGATCCTGCAGCGCCGAAACGCGCCACTGCGAGGCGCGCAGCGCCTCGATGGCGCGGACCACTGCCGCGGCGCACGTGCGCGTCGTTGCCATGGGGATGCCCTGGCGGACCACGGCCGCGCGAATCTTGCCTTCGTCGGTCTTGGCGCCCTTGCGCGTCGGCGTGTTGATGATCATCTGCAGTTCGCGGTTCTTGATCATGTCGAGCACGTTGGGCCGCACGCCCTCGCTGATCTTGCGCAGCACTTTCGTCTCGATGCCGTGTTCGGTGAGCACTTTGTTCGTGCCGCTGGTGGTGTAGACGCCGAATCCCAGGGCCTTGAGTTTGCGAACCAGATCGACGATCGCTTCCTTGTCGCTCTCGCGCACGGAAATGAAGACGTTGCCCTCGGTCGGCAGGAACACCCCGGCGCCCATGAGCGCCTTGGCGTAAGCGAGTTCGAAGTCGCGATCGATCCCCATGACTTCCCCAGTCGAGCGCATCTCGGGGCCGAGGATGACATCGACGCCCGGGAACTTCTTGAAGGGGAAGACGGACTCCTTGACGGAGATGAAGCGCGGATTGGTGTTTTCGGCGAGGTTGAGGCCGTCGATCGTCTCGCCGGCCATGATCTTCGCGGCGGCGCGCGCCCAGGAAACGCCCGTGGCCTTGCTGACAAACGGCACAGTGCGCGAGGCGCGCGGGTTGACTTCGAGGATGAAGATCTCATCGCCGAGTTCGCTGTTTTCCTTGACGGCAAGTTGAACGTTCATCAGCCCCTGCACGCGCAGGCCCTCGGCCAGTTGACGCGAAACGGCCTTGATGCGATTGACGATCGGCGGGTGCAGGCTGTAGGGCGGCAGGGTGCAGGCGGAGTCGCCGCTGTGCACGCCGGCCTGTTCGATGTGCTCCATCACGCCGCAGACCAGCGCTCGTCCGCCCTCGCGCTCGTGTGAATAGTCGGCGATGACATCGACATCCACCTCGAAGGCGTCGTCGAGGAACTGGTCGATGAGAATGGGCGCGTTGGCCAGGTCGCTGGCGACCACGGCCTTGGCCATGTAGCCCAGCAGCGACTTCTGGTCGTCGCAGATTTCCATGCCGCGTCCGCCCAGCACATAACTCGGGCGCACGAGCACGGGATAGCCGATGCGGCCGGCGATCTCTACGGCCTGATCGATGCTCCGGGCGATGCCGCTGCGCGGCTGCATGAGGCCAAGCCGGTTGAGCAGGTCGCGGAAGCGGTCGCGATCCTCGGCGAGATCGATCGAATCGACGCTGGTGCCGATGATCGGCGCTCCTCCGGCGAGCAGGCCGTGTGCGAGGTTGAGCGGCGTCTGGCCGCCGTACTGCACGATCACGCCGTGGACCAACCCGTTGCGGCCGAGTTCATCGGTGCCGTGCCCGCCCAGCGGCCGGCCGTTGAGGCGCTCGATGACGTTGAGCGTGTCTTCGAGCGTGAGCGGCTCGAAGAAGAGCAGATCCGAGGTGTCGAAATCGGTTGAGACGGTTTCAGGATTCGAGTTGATCATGACCGACTCGAAGCCCATCTCGCGCATGGCGAAGGACGCCTGGCAGCAGCAGTAGTCGAACTCGATCCCCTGGCCGATGCGGTTGGGGCCGCCGCCGAGGATGACGACCTTGCGCCGGTCGCTGATGCGGATTTCGTCATCGCAACCCCCAGCCTTCGCCAAAGCTGAGCGTCGATCACCTTCGCTGCGTTGGAACGGCGTCTCGTACGTCGAGTAGTAGTACGGCGTGATCGCTTCGAACTCGGCGGCGCACGTGTCTACGAGTTTGTACACCGGCTCGATGCCCAGGCGCTGGCGGTGCTCGCGCACGCGCATGATGGACGGCGTGGAGATGTCGCCGATGTAGAGATTGGCCAGTTGCGGATCGGAATAGCCCAGCCGCTTGGCCTCGGCGATGACTTCGCGCGGCACCTGTTCAAGCGTCGAATACGAGCAGAGCAGATCCTCAAACTCAACGAGCTGGCGGATCTGATCGAGGAACCAGCGGTCGATGCGCGTAAGGTCGTGGATCTGATCGTCGGTCCAGCCCATCTTCATCGCGTAGCGGATGTAGTACAGCCGGCCCTGGCTCGGCACGCCGAGTTTGCGCCGCAGTTTTTCGAGGTCGATGGGCCAGACGAGCGGCGAGCCGTCCGCCGCGAGCCCCGTCGGGCTGTTGATGTCCAGCGAGAGCTGGCGGTTGTGCTCGATGGCGCGAGCCGCCTCGAGCCACTTGTCGTTCTTGTCCAGGCCCAGCCCGAAGCGCTTGACCTCCATCGACCGGATCGCCTTCTGCAGGCTCTCCTTGAACGTGCGGCCGATCGCCATTGCTTCGCCGACGCTCTTCATCTGCGTGGTGAGCGTCTCATCCGCCTCGGGGAACTTCTCGAACGTCCAGCGCGGCATCTTCGTCACGACGTAGTCAATCGTCGGCTCGAAGCACGCGCTGGTCGTGCCGGTGATGTCATTGCGCAGTTCATCGAGCGTGTAGCCGATCGCGAGTTTGGTGGCGATGCGGGCGATGGGAAAGCCCGTGGCCTTGGACGCCAGGGCCGAGGATCGCGACACACGCGGATTCATCTCGACGACGATCATGCGGCCGGTCTGCGGGTTGGTGGCAAACTGGATGTTCGAGCCGCCTGTTTCAACGCCGATGGCGCGGATGATGGCGATGGCCGCATCGCGCATCCGCTGGTATTCCTTGTCGGTGAGTGTGAGGATCGGCGCGACGGTAATCGAATCGCCGGTGTGCACGCCCATGGGATCGATGTTCTCGATGCCGCAGACGATGACGACGTTGTCGGCCTTGTCGCGGACGACTTCGAGTTCGAATTCTTTCCAGCCCAGCAGCGATTCGTCGATGAGCACCTGCCCGATGGGCGAGGCGTCCAGGCCGCGGCGGACGATTTCCTCGAACTCGTCGACGTTGTAGGCGATGCCGCCGCCGCTGCCGCCGAGGGTGAAGGCGGGTCTGATGATCGCCGGCAGCCCGACCTCGGCCATGAACTCGCGGGCCTGGTCCATGTCGGTTACGGTCCGCGCCCGGGCCTGCTCGAGTCCGATGGCTTCGATGGTTCGGCGGAATTGCTCGCGGTCTTCCGCGCGGTGGATGACCTCTCGGGTGGCGCCGATCATCTCGACGCCGAACTCGTCAAGCGTGCCGTTGTCGTAGAGGGCGCACGCGCAGTTGAGGGCGGTCTGCCCGCCGAGAGTGGGCAGCAGGGCGTCGATGGGATTGCCCAGCCGCTTCTCGTTGGCGATGATCTTGCGGACAGCCTCGGGGGTGATGGGCTCGATGTAGGTCCGGTCCGAGAAGCCCGGGTCGGTCATGATGGTGGCGGGATTGGAATTGACCAGCACGACGCGGTAGCCCTCTTCTTTGAGGGCCTTGCACGCCTGTGTTCCGGAGTAGTCAAATTCGCAACCCTGTCCGATCACGATGGGACCGGAGCCGATGATCAGGATCGTACGGATATCAGAGCGCCGCGGCATGAGTCTCCCTGTTGGGGGGCGTTGCAGGCATGGGACGGTCCGCTTGCATGGCGGGTTTCGGTGGGATGGCTCTAAACTCCGACAGGTTAGCCGCGCAGCCCGAAAGGCTCAAGTGATCGTAATCCTCCGGGGCGGATGGTGCGCAGAAAAATGGACCCGAATCGTCACGCGACGAGCCGGGTCCGCGAAGGAAACGGTGCACCATGCACCGGAGCGATCTGGATTGAGAGGCGGCCCCGTCGGCGCCGCCGCCATCCCGGATGCGCCGATCGCCACCGTCTGGCGGGATTTGCTGCGTCAGGCCGTCATTGCAGCCCGGCGGGGGTTGACTTCGGCCGGCGGCTGCCGATTCTCTGCTTGTGATGCGAGTCGAACTGGTGGTGCCGTTGGTTCTCCTGACCGTCGCGCTGAGCGTCGGCGCCGCCCAGCAACTCGATGCGCTGCGGCGCCGCTGTCCAAGGCCGACCTGGTCAGGTGTGCTCGTCTGGATCGCGTTTCGACTCTTCGCGCGGCTCGTGCATCGGGCTCGGTACGTCGGCGGAGAAGCGCTGGAAGCGGCTGGTCGCCCATTGCTGCTCGTCTCCAACCACACCGGCGCGGCAGACCCGATTCTCCTCCAGGCCGGCTGCCCGTTCGAAGTCCGGTGGATGATGATGCGCGAGATGAACCGCGGCGCGGTGGACTGGTTCACCCGCTACGGCCGAATCATCCTCGTCGAGCGCGATGGCAAAGACCTCGCCTCAACGCGCGAGGCCCTGCGCCACCTCCGTGGAGGCGGGGTCATCGGCATCTTCCCCGAAGGCGGCATCGAACGACCGCCTGAAATGCTCCGGCGATTCCACAGCGGCGTCGGATTCCTCGTGGCGCGATCCGGTGCGGCCGTGGCGCCCGTCTGGATCAGCGGCACGCCCAAGGTGGATAACGCGATGGCCAGCCTCTATACGCGCGGCCGGGCCCGTGTGCAGTTCGGTCCGATCATGCGCTTTGACGACATCAACGACGCCGACGAGATCACGCGACGGATCCGCGACTGCATCGCCTCCATGTCGGGCTGGCCGACCAGCGACGCAATCGCCGACGATCCCATGCAGCCGCCGCCCAAATCCGGCGACGCGAGCCCCGCCTGCCCTACGATGTCTCCACATGATCGTCCGCATTGAAGGAGAGATCGTGGCCGTTGAGGGGCCGTGCGTGCACTTACGCGTCGGGCCGATGGTCTACGAACTGTTCGTCCCCGCCTCGGACCTGCAGAGCCTGCACGGCCGCATCGGCCAGAGCGCATCCTTCGACACGTTCCACTACTTCGAGGCGCAAGGGCAGGGAACGACCATGCTGCCCCGTCTCATCGGCTTCACGACGGCGCTCGACCGCGAGTTCTTCGAGTTGTTCATCTTGGTCAAAGGCATCGGCAACCGCAAGGCGCTGCGGGCGATGGCCCTGCCGACGCGGACCATCGTCGCTGCGATTGCGGCGCGCGATCTCGACACGCTCAAGACTCTGCCCGAGATCGGCCGCAAGAGCGCCGAGACCATCGTCGCCGAACTGCACGAAAAGGTGCGGCCGCTGCTGGCCGGCGGCGCGCCAGCTTCGACGGCCGAGGTGAAGGACGCCGGCCGCAGCGCTGTGGCCCATGATGCGCTGGCCGTGCTCATCCGCCTCGGCGAGCCGCGCCACCTGGCGGTTCAATGGATCGATCGAGCTCTGACGCTGGAACCGGAGATCGCCGACGCCCAGGCGCTGGTGACCGCGGCGTTTCGGATCAAGACGGGCTGAATCACGCAGAGGAGAGACCCGGTGCCCTATATCGCTCGCAAGGATCGCGCTCAGTACCAGAGCGCCATCGACGAACTCGCCCGCCTCGTGCCCAAAGATCGCATGGCTCGGCCGGGCCACATGAACTACGTCATCAGTCTGCTCATCAATCGCGTGTACGGCAACGCCATGCGGTACGCCGATCACAACGAAGTGGTGGGTCTGCTCAATTGCGTGCAGCAGGAGTTCTACCGCCGCCTTACCGCGCCCTATGAGGATGAGAAGATCGAGCAGGAAGGCGATCTGACGGAACTGTGAGTCACTGATGCGGTACATTGTCATCATCGCGGGCGGCTCGGGGACGCGGCTGTGGCCCATGAGCCGGGCTGACCGGCCTAAGCAACTGCTGCCGCTCGTAAATGGCCGCAGCCTGCTCGAACTCGCCGTGCGCCGCGGTGAGGCGCTGGTCGACCCGGACCGACTCTACATCTGCGCCGGAGAGTCCATGCGTGCGGCCGTGCTCGACGCAGGGCTGGTCAGCACGGACCGGTACATTGCCGAGCCGCAGGGGCGCGACACGTGCGCAGCCATCGCGCTCAGCGCTGCGGTTCTCTCAACGTGCGATCCGGACGCAGTCTTCGGCGTGCTGACGGCGGACCATCTCATCGACCCGATCGACCGCTTCGCGCGCACGTTCGAACTCGGGCTGGCGCTCGTGGAAACTCACCCGCAGCGAGCCGTCGTCTTTGCCGTCACGCCGACGTATCCGGCGACGGGCTATGGCTACATCGAGCAGGGCGAGGTCATCGATGGCTTTGCGCCCGCGTGCCGGGTGACCTCGTTTACGGAAAAGCCCGATGAGCAGCGGGCCTGCGCCTTCATCGAGTCCGGCCGCTACGGCTGGAACAGCGGGATGTTCGTCTTCTCGGCGCGCGGCTTTCTGGAGGCGCTCGGCTGCCATCAGCCGGAGATTGCCGCCGGCGTGGCCGAAATCGGTCGGACGTGGGGTACGCCGCAGCAGGCCGAAGTGCTCGCCCGCGTGTACCCGACGCTGCCGCGCATCAGCGTGGACTTCGGCGTCATGGAGCCGCTGTCGCGCGAGGCGGGTGACCTGGTCTGCGCGGTGCCGCTCGATGTGAACTGGCTCGACATTGGCAGTTGGCCGGCGCTGGCGCAGACCCTGGCCGCCGACGAACGCGGCAACCGGACCAACGCGCTGCTGCGCACCATCGACTCGCGCGGCGTCACCGCCTTGAGCGACGACCCCACCCACACGATCGCCGCAATCGGCTGCGAGAATCTCATCATCGTCCGCACCGCCGACGCGACGCTTGTCGTGCCGGCTTCTCAGGCCGAGAAGGTCAAGATGATCGCCGGAATGGTGGACCGGCGCGTGCAGTAGGCGGTGGGCGTCGACTTCAATGGCGGAATTCGCCTCAGTTGAGCCGGGCCGGGCGGCGGTTAGCATTGCCCTTCCATGCCGCACGTCGATTCGATTCCGGCCCAGGTCTTTGTCAGCGTGATCGTCTGTCTCGTCGTCTTCGGCGCGATCCAGGGCGTCATTGCGTACCTGATCCTGTGGGAGCGCAAGGTCGTCTCGTGGATTCAGGACCGCATCGGCCCCAACCGCGTCGGCCCCGCCGGGCTTCTCCAGCCGCTGGCCGACGGGCTGAAGCTTTTCTTCAAGGAAGACTACACCCCCGGCCAGGTCGATCGCCGCCTGTTCATCCTCGCGCCGGCGTTCATCATCATCCCCGCGCTGATCGGCTGGGCGATCGTGCCGTGGGGCGGGCAGTGGAACTTCCCGGGCATGACGCTCTGGGGCTGGCTGCCCATCATCGGCGGGGCGGTGATCGAACCCGCGCGCGTGAACGTCGCCGCGGCGGGCAGCGTGAGTGTCGGCATCGTCTACGTCATCGCCACGGCCAGCATCGGCGTGTACGGCGTCGTGCTCGGCGGCTGGGCCTCCAACAGCAAGTACGCCTTTCTCGGCGGCCTGCGCGCCGGCGCCCAGATGATCAGCTACGAGATCCCGCTGGGCGTGGCGATCCTTATCGTGCTGCTCACGAGCGGGTCGCTGCGGCCCGACGTGATCATCGAATCGCAGACGGCCGGGGCGTGGTTCCTCATCGCGCATCCTCTCGCGGCGGTCATCTGCTTCGTCTCGATGCTTGCCGAGGCGAATCGCGCGCCCTTCGATCTCGCTGAAGCCGAGCAGGAACTCGTCGGCGGATACCACACCGAGTATGCGGCGATGAAGTGGGCTCTGTTCTTCTTCGCCGAATACGGCCACATGATCACGAGCAGCGCGATCTTTACCGTGCTGTTTCTCGGCGGCTGGCACCTGTTCCCCTTCGTTCCGCAGCCGGTTGCGGGCGGGCTGATCGCGGTGCTGCTCAAGGTGATCGTCTTCGCCGCCAAGGTGGGCCTGCTCATCACCTTTATGATCGTGATCCGCTGGACGCTGCCGCGTTTTCGCTACGACCAGCTCATGAATCTCGCCTGGAGGATGCTCATTCCGCTCTCGGCGCTGCTGCTCGTGGGCACCTCGGTCCTGGTCTACCTCGGCCTGACCCAGTGGTGGTGGATGCTGGCGATGAACATCGTGATCGGCGGAGTCATCTACCTCGCGCAGCCGATGTTGCCCAGAACCCGCAGCAGCAATGAAAAGGTCCGCCTGCTCGGCTCGCGGTTCCACGCTCCGCAGGCATGATCAGGCTTCCGCAGCGGGAGAGTCGCCATCCTCATGAACGTCAGCGACCCGCCGCGGTACTCGAGCACGGCGTTCATTCTCTTGGCGAACATCTTCGGCTCGCTGCTGCTTTTCGTCGGCGGGCCGTGCGGAGCGCCGCTGGTCGGCATCGCCTTTCTGCCCTGGACCTGCGAGATGATGCGCTATCGCGCGGCGTGGCTGGTGTGGTGCATGGTTTACCTGCCGCCGATCGTGCTGGGCATCGTCCTGTGGCAGACCGTGGCCGATAGCGCCGCGATCCTCGGCACGATTGTAACGTTCATCATCATGGTTCCGCTGGCGGACCGGCTCCTGCAGGAATATCCGCCGCCGCCCAACGCCTGTCGCCAGTGCGGCTACGACCTGCGCGGTCTGAAGCACGAGCGATGTCCGGAGTGCGGATCGGAACAACAGTGTGATCCGCCTGCGCCTGATCATCAATAGTGCGGGACTGCTGCATGGACTGGATTGTAATCATCCTGCTCGTACTTGCCGTGATTGTGGCGGTGGTGCTTTGGGAGTATATCGAAAGGTGGTTCCTCAAGCGTCATCCCGACTTCTGGCGCAAGCAATCTGCGGCCATGAGAGAAGCAATAGAGAGCATGGGGCGCACCTGCCGTCAGTGCGGATACGACCTGCACGGATTGGAGGGAGACCGGTGTCCGGAATGCGGCGCCCAACGACACACTCTCGAAAACTGGAAGCGCGGGAGGATCGAGGTTCGGTCGACTGAGTTGCAATATGAATCGCCGAGAGGCAGAATCACCCAGGTTCCGTTCGCGTGCACCAGGTGCATCACGGCGTACAAGATCGATGTGTTTGCCTATGAACGTGTTTGTCTCCTCTTCGAATACGAGGTGGCCGGCCGGGTAGAGCGCCTTGAAGTCGATGAAGAGATGGTCGGGTTTGCCGAACTGACTCGTGCACTACCCCAGCACTTCGCTCTTCGGGATGAGGGCTGGTGGCACAAGGTGGCATTCCCGGCATTTGCGGCCAACACAACGGTACTCTGGCGGCGAGAATCGGAATAGGCGAGTGGGCTCGATTTACGCAACGAGGTTTTTGCGGCGTCAATCTCGATGTCCGGTGCATCCGTTCCAAGTGCGGTGCAGCACTGGAACGACCGAATCAGCGGCTCGCACAAGATCGGCGCGACGGTTCAGAAAAAGAACCGGGCGCCGCGCGGCGCCCGGTTTCTCTCTCCTCCATGAGCAGGTCCGGCCGGGGGCGGTGGCGGACCTGCATGCAGGCGCGGTTGCGACTCAGCGGGCCGGCTCGTCGTGCTCGGCTTCGTTTGTCACTTCCCAGTGGACCTCGTGCGAGCCGTCGTGGCTCTCGACGTGCACGGTCTTTTCCATCTGCTCATCGTGCTTTTCGAACGCGGCGACGATCTCCTTGAAGCGTGGATGGTTGTGCAGAGCCTTCAGATCGGGATCGGAGTTCACGAATGCGGCGTTGAGGATCCCGCCGTGGTCCTGCGTCGCGAGCTGGGCGAGTACCTCGATGGCCCGGTCGTGCCGGCCCAGGGCCGTTTCGCAGCAGGCGATGTTGTACGAGGCGATCGACGGGGCAAAGCCCAGTTCGCTCTGCCGCGCGAAGGCCGCGCGGGCGTCTTCGTAGCGGCCCAGGCGCAGCAGGGCCCATCCCTGCCGCAGGTGCGCGCCGCCGTTGGTCGAGTCCTTGGCGATCTGCTTCTCGGACTGGCTCAGGAGGTGATTCCAGTCTGCAGCGCCGAAGTTCTCAAGGATGCGCGAATCGTTGGCGAGGTTGATGATGTCCTCGAAGCGCTTCTCGTCGCGGATCGAGGCGAGATCGTCGTCGCCTTGCATGTGCTCGGCGTCGAGGAATCCCGCGTGCACCGCCGCTTCGAGATAGCCCAGCGCCGCAGTGGTGCGGCCCTGGCGGGCCGCGCAGCACGCGAGGTTGTAGACAGCGTCGCCGGCGTCGTGACCGCGCTGCAGGGCGCGAAGGAACGACTGCTCCGCCTGCGCATATTCACCGTCGCCGAACTGGGCATAGCCGAGCGACCACGAGAGATCGCCATTCTGATCGGCCATCTTGCCGGCCGCCTGGAGCAGTTTCGCCGCGTGCTGATAGTCGCCGGCCTCGATCGCATCGGCGATCTCCTGTTTGGGCCGCGGCGCGCTCTCGACTGAGGCGACGAGGTCGTTGAATCGGCTGTTGCCGCGCAGCCCGTCGAGATCGGGGTCTCCGCGCACCAGTTCGAAGTCGCGGAAGCCGAGATTGATCGACGCGGCCAGATGATCCAGCCCCGAATCGACGCGGCCCTGAATCGCATCCACGCACGCCGCGTTGTAGTGGCCCACGGCCGGGAGGTGATCGAGTTCGATCTGCCGCGCCTGGGCGGCGCGGGCCGTCGCGAGATACTCATCGCGCCGGGCGTCGCTGTCGGCGTCGCGGCTGGCGAGGATACTGGCGTAACTGAGCATGTGCTGCGCCTGGCCGTCATTGGGCGCGAGCCTGGCCAGTTTGCCGAAGTGGACCGCCGCCGCGGCCCAGTCTTCCTCGTTGATGGCCTGCTGGCCCTGCTTCTGAAGCGAATCGACGAAGTTCACGTCGCCGGCGAAGGCGCGGAAGCGGTCATCGTCGCGCAGGGCGTCGAGATCGGAATCCGTGTTGACGAGTTCGAGTTGATCGAAGCCGTACTTCACGGCGGCGGTGAGTTGTTCGAAAGCCGCGTTCGTCTGCCCCCGGCGCGCGAGCACGCAGGCCAGGTTGTAGTGCGCGATCGCCGGCTCGCGACTCTTTTCGATCTGCTGCTCGAGGAGTTGTTGAGCGCGGTCGAGTTCGCCCATGGCCATGAGGCAGTACGACAGGCGACTCGCGGCATGGGAATGGTCCGGCTGGGCCTGCAGGATCGCTTCGTAGGCGCCGGCGGCGCGCTGCCAGTCTTTGGTGTTGTAGAAGGTTTCCGCGCGGCGTTGGAGAATGGCCTCACGGATCAGATCGCCGTGTTCGGCCGCGATGGCCGGATCGATGCTGACTTCAGTCGGGGGCGCGAGCCAACCCGAAGCGCCACCGGCCCACGAAGGCACCAGCGCCGCCACGCCCAGCAATGCGGCCAGAGCAGCCGCGGGCGACAGCCGGCACACCGTCCGTTCTTTCACGATCATGATGAGTCTCCTTTCAACCAGGGAGCGACGTGACGAAGTCCCCACCCCCAGCGCCAACGCTGCCCGGGGAGCCGTCGAAAGTTGTTCAATCAGGTCCACGATCGACGCCGCGTAGAGCCCGCGATGCGTCGGGAGCATCGACACGACCCACGAATCGCATGCGAGATCGGCGTACTCGTGCAGCCGGCGGCACGCCAGGTGCGCCAGCGGATGCCACCAGAGCAGCGAGACCGCGAAGACCTCAAACCACGCCAGCCAGTGGTCTCGGCGGCGCAGGTGGGCCAGTTCGTGGACGACGATGCCATCGCAGCGCTGCGCATCGTGCTGGGCCAGCGCGGCGTCGCCCGTCGGCCAGAGCAGCGTTGGAGCGCCGAATCCCCAGATCACCGGCGAGCTCAGGCCGCGCATCGTCCGCACCGCCGGCGCGGCGAGTCCCAGTTCATCCGCGAGTCGATCGACTCGGTCTGCCAGCCACCGCGGCGCCATCGGCGCCTGCCGCGCTGCCGCGTGGAAGCGGGCGATGCGCCGGATGTGAATCGCCAGCGCGACCAGCGCGCCGACGGCCCAGATCGCCAGCAGGGCCAGACCCAGAGTGCGCAGCGAGCGCGCGGCCCAGGGCGGCAGGGTCATCGAGCCGTCCGCGTCGCCGGCCGCGGCGCGGAGCAACTTCTTGTCGGCGTAGAGATCTTTCCACGCGACCTGCTCGCGCTTCATTTCCGCGAGCGTCATTTCAGACGCCATCGGCTCGGCTGACTCGGCTTCATCCGGCTGAGTCGGCTGAGCCTTCGGATCGCTGTTCCACGCGTTCGTGGCATATTGAACGGCATTCGACTCTGCCGGCGGCGAAGGCTGCGCGGTGGGGGCGATCCGCGAAGCCGGCTCGGACGAAGAGGAGTCTGCCAGCGGCTGCGGCGACGCGGCCGCAGCGGCTGGCGCGGTCTGCTCTTCCGGGAGCAGCGCCGGTTCAATGGGGTTGGGTTGAACCGGCGCTGCGGAACCTGCGCTGACGGAGCGGTTGTCAGCATGCAGCGCTCCTCCCGAAAGAGACAGGTAATGTGCAAATTGAGACGCGATCTGCGTCGAATGCGAATCGACGAAGCCGCTGATGCGATCGCGCATCGGCTCGGGCGGCCAGTGCGTGATCGACACCGGCGGCGCGACGAGGCGCACCAGCACGAGCACCCAGAGGAAGTGGCACACGGCCGGCCGGGCTTTGAACAGTCGGCAGGCGATGCACACGCCTGCGGCCAGGACCAGCGCCATCACGGTGTTTTCAACGATCCACTCAAGCATGGTTCGACTCCGCTCTCTCTTCGTGGCTCCCACCCCGACGTGTGAACTGTGGTTCGCTCAGGCGCGCGGCTCATCGCGCCCGCCGCGCCGACGGCGCTTGCGCAGCCGGGCCGGCGAAGGCGGCGCGGCCGCCTCGTCGCGCGGCGACTCGTGCTCCATCTGTTTGAGCAGTTGGCGCAGTTCGCTGATGTCCTGCGACGACAGCGAGCGCCGCTGGACGAGCGAAAGCAGCAGGGGAGAGGCCTGGCCCTCGCACAGCCGCTGCATGAGGTCATCGAGTTGGCTGCCCAGCAGGTCTTCACGCGAGACGGCGGCCTTGAAGACGTGGGCCCGCTCCGAGGCGTCCTTGCGGATGCAGCCCTTTTCTTCGAGGCGCTGGAGCAGCGTCTGCACGGTGGTGTAGGCCCAGTCGCGGCCGGCCGAGCGGAGCGCCTCGTGGAGGGCGCGGACGGTGGCGCCGCCCTGGCTGTCCCACAACTGCTTGAGGACTTCGAGTTCCGCATCGCTGATTGGCTTGCTCGGTTCAACCATCTCGGCCGGTCTCCGGATGCAGGTCGCGGTGGATTCGGTGGAGTTATACGGAGTCCGACAGGTTGTAGTAGCACAAATCTGAGAAAAATCCTACAAGTTGTCGGATTCGAGGGCCGGTAAGTGTGCCCGCTGTTGTCCGCCGGGGAAAAACCGGCCGAAACGGATGAGAAAGTCCGAAAAATAGAGCCGCCCAGACGGCCTGTGACCGTCAGGAGCCGAGGATCGCTGCGCGCCCGCGCCGAGCTGGAGCGGTTGTTACGACGCGGCCAGTTGCCCCGAAGCCCGTTGCGCGGACAATGCGATGGTGCTCTGGCTCGTCACATCCTGGTTGCTGTTCGGCGCTGCATTGGGCTGGGCGGGGTGGTTTGTCGGCCGGCGGGTGTGGCGGCGTCGGCGCTTCCGACTCTACTGCGAGTCCTGCGGCTACGACTTGCGCGGCGGCGCCGCTCCGCGCTGCACCGAGTGCGGGCATGACACCTCTCGACCGATGCGATTGATCCGCTTCCGCCGCGCCCTGCTGCACTCGATGGTCGTCTTCGCGCTGCTGACTGCGTCGCATCTCGTGTATCGCGTCGAGGCGATCCAGAAGCGAGGCTGGATCGCCGCCGTGCCGACGACAGTGCTGATTGCGCTGCTGCCGTTCGAGCGTGGATCTACTGACTACGAAGGATCAGTGCTTGTGCAGGAGGTGCTGTCCTTCCGGGCGCAGCGCGCCGATGCTGCGCCAGACGCTCAGCGTCGCAGTGTGCATGGTCCGGAGTACCCGATGGCGAGATGGCAGTGGTGGTGCGCCATCGAAATGGCCCTGAAAACGGAGTTCACCTTTTTTGATACACCCACCTGTTGGCAGATGAGCGCCGAGTGGCTGCTGAATGCGGCGGAGTCTGCCGACGCCGCAACGCGCGACCAGCTCCGTCGCATACTCGATGTTGTCGTTCTGGACCTTCGTACTCGTCCCCAATGGCCTGAGGGGGTGGAGATGCGGGCTGACTTTGGTGTGTTGTCGATAGACAGCGGATGGCGATTCGATTTTGAGATACATCCTCTCGAGCCGCACCGGCATTTGGCTTCATTTCGTCCAACGGGCACTTCAAGTGGAACCTATCCGGACTGGAATGACTACACCGATGTGCTTGGAATGGCCGAATCGCTCGGGCCAGTTCAATACGAGTTCATCATTCAGCGACGCGATGGTACCGAACATCCCTGGCGGGAGCTGAGTCGAGAAATCCGCACCGTCACGACGGTCGTGCCCGCAGACACACCGCTTCTTGATCCCATCCTGATCGCCGATGAGGTGGTTGCGGGGATTGGCGTTCGTATGAAGATCATTGAGAGTCCGCTTCCCGGCTCAGAGTCCTGTCTCGTCTATCTCAACTTTGTCCGGAACCGATCGCTGATCGACGCCGTCGGTGCCGGCACCTTCGCCGTTCGGATTCGATTGAAACTGAATGGCGAGCTTGTTGGCGAGAGCATCGGCTGGTGGTCAAACCGCCTTCCGTGGAAGAACTCAGTGGATCGCGATGAGTGGATCATCGAATACGACCTGGACAACGAATTGCTGGAGCGAGCCCGCAAAGCTGGTCATTCGGACTGGTCGTTGGAAATCGAAGGCGACCCCATCCTCGCCCTGCGCGACTTTCAATCTACCTCCTACTGGGCCGGAAAACACGAGTTCAGGAATATCCCCGTCGAGCGCGTGGAGAGCGGCAAGTGATGTGGCTCGTCACATCCTGGATCTTGTTCGGCGCTGCTCTGGCGTGGGCGGGGTGGTTTGTCGGCCGGCGCGTGTGGCGGCGTCGGCGCTTCCGACTCTACTGCGAGTCCTGCGGCTACGACCTGCGCGGCGGCGCCGCTCCGCGCTGCCCGGAATGCGGGCATGACACCTCTCGACCGATGCGATTGATCCGCTTCCGCCGCGCCCTGCTGCACTCGATGGTCGTCTTCGCGCTGCTGACGGCGTCGCATCTCGTGTATCGCGTCGAGGCGATCCAGAAGCGAGGCTGGGTCGCCGCCGTGCCCACGACGGTGCTGATTGCGCTCGTCGCGCCGGAGGAGCCGGACCCGGGCCTTCCGTTCGGTCACGACTCGCCCTTGCTCGTCGAACTGGGCTACCGAACGGATCTTCTGTTCCTCCCGAGGGTGCCCGTGCTGCAGTCCGCCGGCGATGGAGTGATGCACTGGCAGGAACTCTGGCTCGTACGCAAGGCGTTGCGCGTCAAGTACGGTCCGGAACTCGGAGCCCCGGATTGGCAGATACCCGCCGTAGGTATTCTGCAGTCAGCCTACGAAAGGGGACTGCTCACCGATCAGCAGATGCGGCAACTCGAGGATTCGTGGTATGTCCACGTGGAGACACGCAGTGCGTGGCCCTTGGGTGCGACGGTCACGGCGCGTTTCCACCCGCAACTCGCGATTTTCAATGACGGCTACCGGCTGACCGCGCATGCCCTGACTCCCGGCTTTCAGCGCTATGTCGAGTCGTACCGGATCATCGACTCAGTTATCCCCTTACCGTCAAGCCGATCGATCGGCGTCGCCGAGCAGACTGGTGCGGTGGAATACGAGTTCATTATGGAGCGCTACCACGACTCCGCGAACACTTGGGAGGAGATTGGTCGCCAGAAGCAAGTGATCACGACGGTCTCGGCCTCGAACAATCATGGGCTTCAAGCACGGGAAGTTCCCGCTGAGTTGATTGCGACGCTCAGTCCTCGACTCAGGCACCTGCCCTCTGGAAAGGTGGAGATCTTGTTTGACATGGACGCCGATCCGAAGTTCGGCGAGGCGCTCGGGTCTGCGGCGTTTGCCATCACGCTTACGCTGTACTGCGACGGCGAGCAGGTTGGCAGCGGATCAGGAATGTGGATTTCGCCGGACCGGCCGGCCAGCGTGTGGGAATACATCCCGCGCCTCGCCTCGCCGCCTTGGCGAGTACCCGTGACCATTACGAGCCAACCGACTCCACCAGCAATACCAATGGTCCACCGCTGGACCCTCATCATCGAAGGCGATCCCGCCGGCGCTCTTGCCGACATCGACTCGACGCTCTACTGGTCGGGCAGGTACGAGTTCGCCGACATCGTTGTGGACAGCAATGGCCCGTAGTTCTAACGGTTGATCGCCGATCGGCCAGATCACTCGCACTCCACCGGCGCGCTCACGCGGAACTTGTGGCCGTCGGGGTGCTGGAGGTGGAACTCGCGCACATGCCATGGCTCGTTTTCGGCGGCCGGGTGATCATCATGGCCAGCCTCCTGGCCAATGCGTGAACTTCATCGACCTCGGCGGGCGTTCTGAGCCACCACGACATCCACGCGCCGCGGGTGCCATCATCGCCGGGCCGTCGCGGCGGACGGCCGTGGTGGGGCCTCTGGCCGGCGCAGCGGCGAAAGACCACACTGGACTGGCGGGTTGGGCGGGGCGGCGGAACGCCGTTTTCAGCCCGAGAACGGCCATGGCGACGGCGGTCTGGGGCCGGATGGGCCTGCCGTGAAAAATCCCCGGTCCGGCCTGAAATCCTGTTCCCCGGCCGCCCAACAACTTGCTGACGACCACACGTACACATCCACGCCTCGTCAGCAGTGGGAAAGGATCAAGCCATGTACATCGGCAAAACCATCTTTCGAACGGCTCTCATCGGGGGTCTGGCGGTCGGCGGATTGACTCTGCTGGTCGGTCCTCAGCGCGTCATGGCTGGGGCAGCCCAGATCCAGCACCACTTCATCTCGTGGTTCGACAGCAATGTCGAGGACCCCACGCTGATCCGCTATCAACTCAAGCAGTTGCAGAAGGAGTACCCGGAGAAGATCCGCGAAACGATCCGCAACCTCGCTGAGATCGACGCCGAGATCGGCGCTGTGCAGCGCGACCGCGACGTGGCCGAGCGGATGATCGCCACCGGCCAGTCGGACCTCGCTTCGCTGCGGAGCCTGGTGGACAAGGCCAGTTACGTGCAGCAGGCGTCGTACGGCGACCGCCCGGTGCTCGTCAAGTTCCAGGGCCAGCACCTGAGCGTCGAGCAGGCCTATTCCAAGGCGGCGACGATCCAGCAGACGGCCATGAACTACAGCGAACGCCTCGCCGTCAACGAGCGTGACCTCAAACTCCTGCTTGGCCAGCGCGACCGCATGACGGCTCAGCTGGATGAACTGCAGAATGAATACGCCCAGTTCCAGGCCAAGACGGCCCAGATCGAACGGCAGATCGCCTCGATCGAGCGCAACGAGTCCATCACCAAATCACTCGAAGAGCGCGAGGAAATGCTGACGGACAGCGACCGCTGGAACGTCTGCAATCTGGACCAGATCGTGAATCGGCTGTCTGCCGTGCAGAGCGAGCAGGCGGCGATGCTCGAAGCCCTGAGCAAGCGGGCGGTCGAGCGGGACTACGAGAAGGAGGCCCTGGGCCGCATCGCCCTCGAGAATATCAAGGCTGACCCCTTCTCGATCACGCACTCGGCGACGAAAGCCGCCTTCCCCGTCGCCCCGATCGTGGTCGATGAATCGACGCCTGACCCGGCCCCAGCCGACGACGCCGGTGAAACCGTGGCTGCTCTTCCGCAGGGTGGCAACTGACCCGCAACCGGCCGGTATACCCCTCCGGCCGATCATCCGGCGAGACTCCGTCGCCTGATCCGATCCGTCTCCGTCGAACACACTGCCCGGGACTCGTTCCCGGGCCGGTGTGTTTTTGCGATGGGGCGCGTGACTCATCGGCGCCACCTTATCGGATCTCAATGCGTACTCAGCGGTCTCTGCGGTAATCATGCAGTCCAGGGCAGGGCGGGATGAGCAGGTCCTATTCCGACTGACGCGCCACGACGTGCCGCGCCTGCCGCGCAGGTGCGTCAACGGTCGGCCGCGTGACTGCCCGGCGCTCTTCCTCGCTCAGATGTCCTCGCAGCACGACCGGGACATCGGACCGGCCGCCGCGCGTGTAATCGCGCCACAGTTTCGGCGCCACTTCCGCTGGGTTCAGGTCGCGCGTATCGATGAGGAATGACCAGACGAGTTCGACGAGTCGGTGCAGCGAGATGCCGTGAGCCCGACCTTCCGCCGCGTGCAGCGCCTCACTGAGCGACATGAACCCTGCAAAGGGACTGCTCTTGCCCCAGATGAGCGGCAATGTCTCGATGAAGTTGCCGCTGTTGGCGATCATGTCCCAGTAGCGCGCAAAGCGGCGCAGGCGCTGCATGCCTTCGAAGTCGATGAGTTTCGTCTGCAGGACTTCATACGGCGGCGCGGCGCCGTAGACCATCTGCCACGCCTGGTCGTGCCGCACGATTGGCGTGCCGCGCAGCCGCTTGAGCATGCCCACCTGGATCTCCTGCGGCCGCATCGCCACGAGCCAGTCGAACCCGGCCGCGAAGCTCTCCACGTCTTCGCCGGGCAGGCCGACGATGAGATCCGCGTGCACGTGCACACCTGTTTCATCACAGAGAAACGCGAGATTGTCGACGATGCGATCGTGTTCCTGGCGGCGGCTGATGAGTTCTTCGACCGCCGGGTTGAGCGTCTGAATGCCGACTTCAAATTGCAGCGCGCCCGGCGGGAATGCGCGAATCGGCGCGCGCAGCGCTTCGGGCAGCCGGTCGGGAATCATCTCAAAGTGCAGGAACAGCCCCGGCTCGTAACGCTGCAGGAAGAAATCGAGAATCGCGCGGCTCACCTTGAGATTCAGATTGAATGTGCGATCGACGAACTTGAACTGCCGCACGCCGCGATCGAGCAGCGACTGCATGGCACTCAGAAACGGCTCAAGCGGCGCCTGGCGCAGCGGTACGTCAAGTGAGGAGAGGCAGAACTCGCACTTGAACGGGCAGCCGCGGCTGGCTTCGACGTAGATGACGCGATGCGCGATGTCGCGCTCGTCGTAAAGGTCGTAGGGGAGTTCGAGCAGATCGAACTCGGGCAGGTCCGCGGGGATCACCTTGAGCAGCGGCCGCTGCCCGCCCAGAACCCGCCCGCACAGCGCTGCAAAGGCAAGATCGGCTTCACCCGTAATCGTGTAGTCAGCCAGCGCGATGATCGGCTGCTGATCGGTTTCGTAACTGACTTCAGGTCCACCGAGGATGACGGTGATGTGCGGCGCGGCTCGCTTGAGGTCGGCAACCAGTTGGAGCGACTCGGCCGCGTTCCAGATGTAGACGCCGATGCCGACGATGCGCGGCTGCTCGCGGAGGATCGCTTCGAG
Source organism: Phycisphaerales bacterium (assembly GCA_020852515.1). Taxonomy (NCBI): domain Bacteria; kingdom Pseudomonadati; phylum Planctomycetota; class Phycisphaerae; order Phycisphaerales; species Phycisphaerales bacterium. The sequence goes on along the minus strand of JADZAS010000016.1, from coordinate 404,373 downwards.
AATGTCGGTGGTGCGCTGGCTGATGTCGAACTCGAGCAGGGCGGCGCGGTCGTGCAGGTCGCCGAGGTTCGCCATGAGGTAGCGCAGCCCGAATGACGCATGGGCGTAGCGCGCGTTGAGGGTGGTGAGAACGATCTCGGGCACGCACAAGTCTATCTGGCGTTACGACAACCGCTCCAGCCGCGCGTACTCGGCGATGAGTGTCTTGGTGCCCACATCGCGGAATCGAACGCGGATGCGGGTGTGCCGGCCGGTGCGGGTGACGGACTCGACCTGCCCGTCGCCGAACTGCGGGTGGCGGACGCGGCAGCCTGCGGGAAAGCCGCCGGCGTCGTCCGCGGTTCGCTGTTGCGTCCACTGCTTGACGTTGCGGACCTCTTCCGCATCATCGAACTCGCTGCGCTCGCGCCTGCCGCTCTGTGAACCGAACCCGCTTCGCCGCCCGGGCCAGCCTGATTCCGATTCGGCCTCGAAGTCGCCGTGGTGGCGCGCCGCCTGCTCGCGCCCGTGCCATTCGATGCCGTCTTCGGGCAGTTCGCCGAGGAACCGGCTCATGATGGTCGGCTCGCGCAGGCCGCGCCACGACCGCACCGTCGCGTGAGTCAGCACGAGGCGCTGTTTGGCGCGGGTGATGCCGACGAACGCCAGCCGGCGTTCTTCCTCCAGTTCGGCGTCGCTCTCACGGCTGCGCGAGTGCGGGAGCAGGTTTTCCTCAAGGCCGATCATGACGACGACGGGAAACTCGAGCCCTTTGGCTGCGTGCAGGGTCATGAGCGTGACAGCCCCGGCGTCCGGATCGAATGCTTCGACATCGGACACGAGCGCGACCTGTTCGAGATAGGCCCGGAGACGCGCCATGAGCGGCGGCTCCTGCGCGGCGACTGAAAATGTCTCGACTTCAAACCCGAACGGATCAGTCATGGCGTCGGCGCCGCCGGCCTGCTGGCTGGCAAATTTTTCTTCGAATTCGGCGACGGCCGTGACGAGTTCATTGAGGTTGTCGAGCCGCTGGGCGTCTTCCTCGCTCTTGCCGGCGTTCAGGGCGGCCTCCATGCCCGAATCGGTCACGACGCGGCGAACGAGTTCGGCCAGTTCGCCGACGGTTTCCATGCCCATGAACGAACTCTCGCCGCGCCACGATTCGAGGAGCCGGCCGAAGCGCTCGAGCGCGCCGATGGCGCGCGCGTTGAGGTCAGCCATTTCGCGGCAGCGGCCGATCGCGTCGACGAGGGTGATCTGGTGTTCGGCGGCGAACTGTTCGAGGCGGTTCACCGTCGTCTTGCCGATCCCGCGCGCCGGCTCGTTGATGATGCGCTTGAGCGAGACGCTGTCGCCTGGATTGAGAATGACGCGGAGATAGGCGAGCGCATCGCGGATTTCCTTGCGGTCGTAGAAGGCCGTGCCGCGCACGAGCACATGAGGGATCTGCCGCTCGCGCAGCGCCGCTTCGATGTTTCGGCTCAGCGCGTTGGTGCGGTAGAACACGGCCATGTCCTTCCAGGTCAGGCCGTGCTCGCGGTTCATCGAATCGAGGTAGTTGGCGACGAACTCGGCTTCGTGATGCTCGTCGATGCAGGTCATCACGATGGGCTTCTCGCCGCCGTGGCGCCTTGTGAACAGCGGCTTGTCCTTGCGCCTGACGTTGTGCTTGATGAGATGGTCGGCGACGTGGAGAATGGGCGCAGTCGAGCGGAAGTTCTCGCCGAGCTTGACAACCTGTGCCTCGGGATAGTGCTCCTGAAACTCGAGGATGTTGGAGATGTCCGCCCCGCGCCATCCGTAAATTGATTGGTCAGGGTCGCCCACGACGCAGATGCGGCGGTGGCCGGCGGCGAGGCCGTCGGCGATGAGAAACTGGGCATGGTTCGTGTCCTGGTACTCATCAATGAGGACATGCCGGAACCGGTTGCGCAGTTCTTCGCGCACCTGTGCATCATCGCGCAGCAGGGTCGCGATATGCAGCAGCAGGTCGTCGAAGTCCACCGCGTTGTTCTGCCGCAGCGTCTTTTCGTACTCCTCGTACACGCGCGCGAACTGCTTCGTCCAGAAATCGCCGCCCGCGGCGCGGACGTCCTGCACGCGCTGCATGGCGTTCTTGGCGTTGCTGATGCGAGCTGACATCGCATCAGGCGGGAAGTTGCTGCGAGAGAGATCGAGGCGATCGAGCGCATCCTTGATCGCGGCCTTCTGGTCGCTCGCGTCATAAATTGTGTAGTTGCCGCTCAGGCCGACGCGCTCGGCGTATCGCCTCAAAAGTCGGGCGCAGAAGGCGTGAAACGTGCTGATCACCAGCCCGCGGGCGGTGCCGGCTTGCGGCGGGATGAGCCGCTCAATCCGCTCGCGCATCTCGGTGGCGGCTTTGTTGGTGAACGTCAACGCCAGGATCGACCACGGCGGGTTGCCCTGCGCGATGAGGTGCGCCACCCGACGGGTGATCGTCAGAGTCTTTCCCGAACCGGCCGCCGCCAGGACCAGCAGCGGGCCCTCGGTGTGAAGCACGGCCTGGGCCTGGGCTTGGGTCAGGCCGTGCAGAAGCGGGTCGGCGTCAGAATCGGTCGGGAGAGATGTGTCGGCGGAGGCGGGTGTGGACATCGGGCAATCGTACCAGGGGCGGCGTGACTCGCACGACGGGCTATTTGGGCCCGCCGGATTTGACGCGGAGAGGATCGGTGGCACCTTATAATGCGGGAGTTGCTCAAGGCCCCGCAGGATGATAGGGCAAAGTTCGGTATCCCGCCGCCTGTGAAACTGCGGCCCCCCAAAGCGGAACAAGGACGGTGAAGGGTATGAACGCGCTGACGACCAACTTCGTTCGCCGCCTCCGCTCGGGAGATGACGCCGCCTGGTTCGAACTCTGGGAGGTGTTCGGCCCGGTGCTGCAGGCGCAACTGGCCAAGTGGGGCCGGGGCAAGGTTGGGGCGGAAACGGTGCGCGACCTGAGCCAGGAGACGCTGGCAGCACTCTCCAAATCCATCGATCGCTATGACCCGGCACGCGGGGCGCGGTTCAGCACCTGGCTGCTGAGCATCGCCCGCCACACGCTGGGCGACGAGATGGACCGGCGCGGCGCGCTCAAGCGAGGCGGCGGCAGCCGGGGCATCAGCCTCGACGAGTCTTTCATGGGAAACTCCGCCGTCCTCGAAGCCGACGAAACCTACGAGCGAAGCGTCTTTCGCGCCAAGGTCGAGGCTGCGGTGCGAAAAGTTGAGAGCGATTCCGACTTTGTCAGTTTCCAGGTCTACCGCATGCGCGTCTTCGACGGCATGAGCGGCAAGGACGTCTCGTCGCAATTGGGCATCTCCGAGCCGACGGTCAGCCGACACCTTGCCAAGGTGCGCCAGAGTCTGCGGCGGAGGCTGGCGGAGACTGTGGCCACGTTCAGTTTTACCGATGAAGAAGCGCGCGAGGCCGAAGAGGCGGGCCTGTACCAGGATGATGAACTCTTCGATAACGCGCTGAGCGAGATCTATCACCAGCAGTTGCAGTCGCCGATGAATCGGATCACCGATCGATTCTGAGCGAGCAGTGCGGAGGCCGGAGCCATGGTAGCAATTGGACCCATCGTGGCAGTGATCGCAGCGCTGGTCGGCGCTGTGCTCCTGACGGGCATCGTCATGTTCATCATCGTGCCGATCTTCAAGGGCATCGGCTTTCTGCTGGCCCACCTCGGGCAATTCATCGGCGGCATGTTCCGCGACATCTTCCGCTTCATCGGCGCCGTTCCCGCCGCCATCGTCTTCGCCACGCTGAGCGTGCTCAATGTGATCATCGGAAGGTGGTCGGCCAGTGCCCATTTTGGCGCCAACGTCCAGCGCGAACTCAAGACGATGGCCTCATGCGTGTATCGCGTGGGCATCGGTCACCCGCTGCGCCTCATCGGCCTGGGGTCGATGCTTGAGGGCATCGAGCAGCGCGTGCCTGCCGCGGTCGCCGAGTCTCCGGGCCGCGAGCGGCCCAGCCGCCGCGCCGGCCAGTTCGACGGCTACACGATTGTCGGTTCACTGCCCGGCGGGGGCAGCGGCGGTCGCCTGTACGTCGCCGAGCCCTCTCCCGCCAAGCGCGAGCGCATCGCGCGGCAAATGGGAGACTGCCCCGACCGCGTCGTCATCAAGTCGTTCGCCATTGCCGACGGTTCGAGCCTGCCGCAGATCGTTCGCGAATCGCGCGCCCTCGAAGGCGCCCGGCAGATCGGATTGATCCTTGAGCACGAATTGACGGACGACCGCTTCTTCTACGTCATGCCCTATGTGCCGGGTGAGAACCTCGGCGTGCTCGCCCGCCAGTGCCACGCCGCTTCGGGCGAGCAGGGCCTGGGGGACCGGCATCTGCACGAGATGCTCGGCTACATGTCAGACGTCGTGGCCACGCTCAACCACTATCACCGCGGTGGACTGTGGCACAAGGACATCAAGCCGGAGAACATCGTCGTCCACGCCGGCCAGGCGCACGTGGTCGATCTCGGCCTGGTGACGTCGCTGCGATCGGCGATGACGCTCACCACGCACGGCACCGAGTATTTCCGCGATCCCGAGATGGTGCGAATGGCGCTGCGCGGCGTCAAGGTGCACGAAGTGGACGGCGCCAGGTTTGACATCTACGGCGCCGCTGCGGTTATGTACTTCATCTTCGAGGGCACGTTCCCGTCGCACGGCGGCCTGAGCACGGTCACGCGCCGCTGCCCCGACGCGGTCAAGTGGATCGTCCGGCGCGGCATGACCGACTACAACCAGCGCTACGCATCGGCCGAGCTGATGCTTCGCGATCTCGAGGCCGTTCGTCGTCACCCCAACATCTGGGCGATGAAGCCGATCGAACTGCCGAGCATGAAGGCGGCCGGCGCTGCCGACCAGCAGGCCGAGCCACAGCCTCAGCCACAGTTCGCTTCCTTCGGCTCGATGCCAGGCGCCGCGGCTGCCTCTGCGGCGGTCGGCGCCGTCGGAGCCGGCGGGGATTATGGGCGGCCCGGCGTTCAGGTTGCCAACTGGTGGACCGGGCGCATCGGCAACGTGACGCCGCGTACGGCGTCGATGGCCGGGATCGCCGGCCTGCACGAGGCCAAGGACGAGATCCGCAAGGCCGCACACACGATTCGCTCGGAAGTCCGCCGCGCGTGGCAGGACATGCGAGGCGATCAAGCCGCCGGCACCGCCGGTCCGGTTGTCACGCCGGGTCCCGAGGCGGTGCGCATCAACTTCGGTGACGGGCCGCGGCATTCCGCCTTTGAACAGATCTCCCGAGCGCGGGCACGGGCCCAGGAGCGCCGTCGCACGGCGCGCGCCCGCCGACATCAGTACCAGCATCCCGCCGAACGCATCAACGGCGGGATGGTCGTTGCGGCCATCGCCGTGCTCGGCGTGATCGGCTTGGCTTCGATGATCACGTGGGGCGGAGCGCGGCGGATGCGGACTGCGACCGCGACGATCGAATCGGGAATGGACAACGCGCTCACCTATGGCAGCCGCTCCATCTCCATCAGCCCCACGCACGGCGTAGTGGTCAACATTCCCGGCGCGCCCGAAGCGCCGGCGGCCGAGGCACGCGACGCGGCATTGGCTGCTTCCGTGGCAAGTCTGCCCGACCACTACCTGATCATCAACGATCATCCGGATCTGCGCAGCGCCGAAGTGCGCGACCGCGTGGCGCAGATCGCCCAGGTGCTGACGACGCTCGGATTCGAACCGCTCGAAGACAGCGCTCAGGAGGCGACGCTCGACGCCCGCATCCGCACCGAGGTCAGCCGCGTCGGTCCCGTGAACATCGAGAAGAACGAAGTGCTCGACGCCGAGGTCGCCGTCGGTTCGCTCCTGGGCAGCGATGATGAACTGGCCGACATCGGCTGCGTCGTCTGGCTGTCCCGCGGTTCGAGCGACCGCATTCTGACCTGGGTGCTTACGCCGCAGTGCGCCACGTCGGAGATCGACGACCGGATCCTGGCCCGCCTCAGCAGCATTCACTGATCCGAATGCAACCTCCGTCTTTACCCCGCCTGCCGCCGAACGCGGCAGGCGTCATTTTTCAGGGCGACAGCCCTGATTCTGCCCAGGGAACCGGTGATTGTGGCTGGACGGCATATACTGCCGGCGCACCGCGACCCCCGGTTTCGGGCGGCGGGCTCAGGAGGAAAGGGCGGACACTTGCAGATCTGGATGGATGGGAACCTGGTGCCGCGCGAGCAGGCCGTCGTGAGCGTCTTCGATCATGGCGTGCTCTACGGCGACGGCTGCTTCGAGGGCATTCGCGCCTACAACGGCCGCATTTTCAAGGCCGCGTCGCACATCAACCGGCTCTTTGCCTCGGCCGAGGCGATCCGGCTCAAGTCGCCCTATACCCATGAGCAGTGGATCGAGGCCATGCGCAAGACGCTCAGCGCCAATGGCCTGCGCAACGCCTACATCCGCGTGGTCGTGACGCGCGGCGTGGGCACGCTGGGCCTGAACCCCTTCCGATGCCCGCACCCGACTTGCTTCATCATCGCTGATTCGATCGAGTTGTATCCGCCGGCCCTCTACGAGAGCGGCATGAAGGTCATCACGGCGCGCCGGCCGCGCAATCTTCCCGCGGCACTGGACCCCAGCATCAAGAGCCTCAACTACCTCAACAACATCCTCGCCAAGATCGAGGCGATCGACGCGGGCGTGCTCGAGGCGATCATGCTCAACCACGAAGGCTACGTGGCCGAGTGCACCGGCGACAACATCTTCATGGTCAAGGATGGCCGGATCGCCACGCCGCCTGACTCGGCCGGCCTGCTCAAGGGCGTGACGCGCGCGTTCGTGCGGTCGCTGTGCAGTGACTTCAAGATCAAGTGCGAGGAGCGGCTTTTCCGGCTTGACGAGCTCAAGCAGGCCGACGAGGTATTCCTCACTGGCACCGCGGCGGAGATCATCGCCGTCTCGCAGATCGACGAGACGATCATCGGGGACGGCGCCATCGGCCCCATCTGCCGCCGGTTGACGGATGAGTTCCGCACGCGCGTGGCGAGCAATGCGCCTGAAGATTAAGTCGCGGCCCGGCGGCCGGTCGGTCAGAGCAGCAGACCGGCGAGATTGAGATAGAACAGAAGCGTCGCGACGTCAGCGGTTGCAAGCACGATGGGCCCGGACGCGATGCGCGGGTCCTGACGCAGCGCCCGCATGACCATCGGCAGCGCCACGCCCACGAGGCAGGAGGTGACCATGGCCACGGCGATGCTCAGGCCAATGACCATCGCGACGATCATCTCTCCGCGCCACAGAGCTGAAATTGTGAACAGCGCCAGCCCGCACGCCGAGCCCAGCAGCGAGGCCGTAAGGAACTCTCTGCCGATGCCCACGCCTGCTCGCTTCCAGTTCAGCCGCCCGCCGTGCAGGCTCTGAAGCGTGATCGTCATCGACTGGATGCTCACACTTTCGGAAAGCGCCAGAACCACCGGAATAAACAGCGCCAGGGTGATGACCTGGTTGAGCAGCGAGTCGTACAGGCTTGCCAACAGCGCGCACAGCGTGCCGCCGGCAATGTTGCACAGCAGCCAGGGGAAACGATCTCTGAACGCGGCCCACGGCGAACCGCGCCGACTCAGCGCGACGTGCACGCCGATGAGTTGGAAGAGGTCGTCCGCTTCGCGGCGCTCGGCCAAGGAGAAGACCTCATCGGTGAACAGATCGACGTCGGCCACGCCCAGCAGCCGATTCTCGTCATCGACCACCGGGCAGGCGAGGAATCGATGTATCGCAAAGAACTCGCACGCGGTCAGCACACTGGCGGATGCAGGGATAGAGACGACGTTGCCGTCCATGATGCCCGAGATCAGTTCCGTGGGGCTCGCAAGCAGCAACTGCCGTGTCGGGACGACGCCGACGAGGCGATCGTCGTTGTCGAGCACGTAGAAGTAGATGATCGTCTGCGTAATCCCCCGCTTGCGGAGTGCATCGAGCGACTCTCCGACCGTCTGGTCGGCGCGCAGTGTCAGCACGTCACGCCGAATGTGCGGCAGGAGCGGCTGATCGAGATTATCTATACCGATGGCGGATTTGGCGCGGTCAGGTGTCACGGTCGCGTTCAGGTCAGACGGCGAGAGTGCCGGTGCGGCGGTCAATGGTATGCGCTGACCGGTGTTCAGACCGACCGTGAGCGGGATGAACTGCACAGCTCTGACATCGTGAGATCCAGAGTCGGATGACGTACCTCACCGGCAATGATCGCAAGCGGTTCAAGAACAAACTGCCGCTCGTGCATTCTTGGGTGCGGGATGCGCAGACCGGGTTCATCGACGACGGCGTTGCCGTAGAGCAGCAGGTCGAGATCGATCGTGCGCGGGCCCCATCGCTCTCGGCGCTCGCGCCCGAGTTGCGCTTCGATGCCCAGCAGCAGGTCGAGCAGTTCGCGCGGCGAGCGGGCGGTGTGCAGTTCGCATGCGGCGTTGAGAAACGCTCCCTGTCCGGGCGGGCCGCCTACCGCCGCGGTTTCGACCAGCGGACTGCTCTTGATCACCCTCGTGCGGTCGTCCGCATCCAGCATTGCCAAGGCGCTCTCGATGAACGCGCGGCGGTCGCCGAGGTTCGATCCCAGCGCGATGTACGCCGTAGCGGGTTGGGGGGGCGATGTCACGCGTCGATCATACGACGCACGGGCCGCAAATCGCGGATTCGTCGTCGGCTACGACGGCTCGCAGTTTCGTCTCGAGGCGACCTCCTCACGCATCGACCAACTCGCGCTCGCGGTGGCCGAGTTGGGCCCGGAGCCTGGCGAGGACGGACTTGTGCATCTGCGACACGCGCGACTCGGAGAGGCCCAGCGTGTGGCCGATCTCCTTCATCGACAGCTCCTCGTAGTAGTAGAGCACCACGATGAGGCGCTCGACCCGGCTCAGGCCGCGCGTGATGAAGTTTCGGATATCCCGCTTCTGCATGACCGACAGTGCATCGGGCTGCGACGCATCCTCGATCGTGAACGCCTGCTCCTCATCGCGATCGGTTTCCGTGGGACGCCAGCAGTCGCTCGTGCAGGTACACCTGACGAGCGCACTGCCATCGAGGATGCGCTGAGCCATCTTACGCTGCGGATGGAGGAGCGGCAGCAGCTCGAGGTCGGTGGGGTTGTAGCCGTGGCTGGCAAAGAACTTCTGGCGGGCTTCCTGCACCATCCGGTACCGCGTCCGCGCTCCGCGCGACGCATCATCGATCGATCGAAGGTAGTCGACCATGGCGCCATTGACGCGCTGGATGCAGAAGGTTTCGAACTTGGCGCCGTGATCCGGGTCGAACGCGCTGATGGCGTCGAGCAGCCCGAACGATCCCTGCTGAATGAGATCGCTGAGATCGACCGCGCGGGGCAGCCGCGCGTGCAGTCGCTCCGCCCGGGAGCAAACGAGCGGGAAGTAGCGCTCGACCAGCCAGTTGCGCGTCGGTTCGTCGAGCGTTTGCTTGTAGCGGCGCCAGATGGAGTCGATCGACTGCTCCTGGCTATCTGCAGACGTTGACGTGCGTCGGGCGCGTTCGCGAATCATCGCAACGGTCATGAACACCCTCCCGTTCTTCACTTGACATGGCGGCGCACGAGACGCAGGGCGCGCAGGGCGCAGCAGAATGCCGCGCCCCGCAGGTCGCGGCGGGAAAAAGCAAAATCAGCCGGCGTAGAACTCGCGCTCGCGATGAAGCATCTGCGCTCGCAGGCGAGCCAGAATAGACGAGTGCATCTGCGAGACGCGCGACTCGGAAAGGTCCAGCGTCTGGCCGATCTCCTTCATCGTCATCTCCTCATAGTAGTAGAGGACGACGATGAGTCGTTCGGCGCGGCTGAGGCCCTTGGTGATGAGGTCCTTGAGGTCGCCCTTCTGCGTTTCAGAGAGCGGATTGGCCTGAGTCTCATCTTCGAGGACGTCGATTTCACGCACGTCCTTGTTTGAGTCGGTCTCGAAGCACTTTCGGTTCAGGCTCACCACGCCCACGGCCCGGCCGTCCTTGAGGAGCTTCTTCATCTCCTCTTCGTCGGCGCCGATGTGCGTGGCCAGTTCCTGGTGATCGGGGTTGCGCCCGAGGCGGGCCTTGAGCGACTTGCGGGCGGACTCGATCTTGCTCGTGCGCGAGCGGACGAGGCGCGGCACCCAGTCCATCGACCGCAGTTCGTCGAGGATGGCGCCGCGGATGCGCTGGGCGCAGTAGGTTTCGAACTTCACACCGTAGCCGAGATCAAACGCGTCGATGGCGTCGAGCAGGCCGAAGAACCCGGCTTGCACGAGATCATTGACGTCAACCTCGACGGGAAGTTTGGCGTGCTGGCGCTCGGCGTTGTAGCGGACGAGGTGCAGATAATGCTCGGTAAGCCAGTTGCGAAGTGTCTCGCTTCCGGTCTTCTTGTATTCGAGCCAGACCTCGTTGATGGGCATATCGTCGAGTGACGATACGGAAACTCGGCGCGAAACCTTGCGCGAGGACGCTTTCACCTTCGTCATCGGGTCGTCTCCCTGACCTCGAGCCACAGTCCGTTGCAGCCGGTCCGTCCTTGGACCGCTTGGGCTAAGTATAAGTTATTCGACGCCTACTGCAAGACTTTCGGCCAACTTTGCCCAAAATAACTACGCTTACGCCGATTTCGCGGCGATGTTCGGTTTCGATTCGGTGGACTTATCCACACGCAACTCGCCGACAATGTCATCAAGTGAGATATCGGAATTCGGGATCGGGTGGTCGGCGACGTATTGGCGCAGGTGATCGCGAATGGCGAACGAAAGAATCTCGCCCGCAACCAGACCCATCAGATAGGCGCCAAAGAGCGCGATGAGCGCGCGCGAGAGCACGACGCTCGGCGGATTGGCCGCGAAAATTCCGCAGACGATCGCGATGGAAAAGGCACACATGCCAAAGCACCCCGCAATGACCCTCGCGGGCGGCGGTACCGGCTCTCGCAACTGGCTGGAATGTTCCGCCATGGCGTATCCGTGGATATCGGATGATCAGCCTTGCGGATCAACAAAAACGGAAGAAAAAGTCAAGTTGCGGCCGGTCGGCGCGCCGCGGCGAACCACTTGCCCAGCCGCGCGAAGAACCCGGTGCGGCCCGGGCCGGTGAGTTCATCCGCCCTCGCCGTGCGGCGAACCAGCGCCGCGCCGAGGTGCCCGACCGCCAGCGATGCCCGCCCGTTCGGATACGCCAGACAGAAGGGCACGCGCCGGAGTACGCTCGCGCCCACGGACCGGTCGAGCGGAATCGAGCCCGCAAAACCAACTTCGCGCTGGAGAAAGCGGCGGGCGACCATCGCGATGCGCTGGTGCACCTCTTTGCCCTGCAGTTCATTCTCAACCTGGTTCACAAGCAGGTAGAGATTCGCCAGCGGCGTGCGCTTGAGCACCGACTTGACCAGGCCGTACGCGTCGGTGACGGCCGTGGGCTCGGGCGTCGTGACGACAAGCACGGTATCGGCCATGCCCGCGAAGGCGATGACGGCCGAATTGATGCCCGCGCTGGTGTCCAGGATGACAAAATCGCACTGCGACTCAATCTGCGTGAGGTGGTTGATCAGGCGATCGAGCATCGGTGCCGGAAGATCCGCCATGTCGCTGATGCCGTTGGCGCCCGGGATGAGTTTGAAGCCTCCCGGGGCATCGACGGCGATCTCGCGGAGTTTGCGCTTCTGCGGCCCGATGAGGTGCGCGAGGTTGTAGGGCGCCTTGACGCCGCAGATCACGTCGGCGTTCGCCAGGCCCATGTCCACGTCCACCAGCGCGACTTTCTTTCGCAGCTGCGCCAGTGCGACCGCGAGGTTGACGGCTACGTTGGTCTTGCCCACGCCGCCCTTGCCGCTGGCCACGGCGATGACGTGGGCTTTAGGGCGCGGCTGAGCCGGCGTGGCTTCATCGTCCTGCCGCCCGCACGGCGCGGCGGCCGGGCGCGGCGGCGCGGCGGTCGGCGGCTGAGAGCGCACCGGACGCGACGCCGTCGGCGCCTGCTGCTTGGCGTCTGCTTCGGTGCGGGCGGCCTCGCCGCGAACGAGGTCGCGCAACCGCTGGGCCTGATCTGCCACCGCCATCGTTATCCCTTCTCCCCGAGCACCAGAGCGGCGAGCCGTTCCGGACTGCCTGCCTCGATGTGATCAGGAACTTCCTGACCGGTGGTGATGAACGAGAGTTCCTTGCCCGCCTTGCGCATCACGTTGATCAGGACGCCCAGGCTCACGGCTTCGTCCGTCTTTGTAAAGATGACGCGATCGGTCTTGACCGTCGAGAATCGTTCGATGGTTCGCATGAGGGCCGGTTCGCTGCAAGTGCTGGAAAGGACGAGATGGATCTCGTGAGGGTCTGCCGCCGTGGCAAACGCCCTGATCTCGTCAAGCCGAGCACCATCGTTGGGCGAGCGACCCGCGGTGTCAATGAGGATCACGTCGCAGTTGGCAAGCGATTCGCAGGCTTCGGCCATCTCGTCGGGAGTAAGCGCGACCTTCAGCGGCAGGCCGATGATGTTGGCGTAGGTCCGCAGCTGGTCCACCGCAGCGATCCGGTAGGTGTCGGTCGTGATCAGCCCGACGCGCTTGCCGTGGCGGAGTTTGAAGGCGGCGGCCAGCTTGGCGACGGTGGTCGTCTTGCCCACCCCGGTTGGGCCCACCAAGGCGATCGTCAGCGGCCGGCCGTCGTGTGACTCCACGAGCAGCGAATCCGGCGCCACGGGGACATACTGGGCGAGGTGCCGGCGGAAAGCGTCGCGCACCGCGCGAGGGTTCTTCAAGTCGGCCTCGGACAGTTCCCGGCGAACGACGTCGCAGAGTTCATCCGCGATCTCCTGCGCCACTTCGTTTTGGATGAGGCTGACGTACTCATTGAACAGGGCCTCGGGCATGGCGGGCTGGAGGGTGCCCGACTGCCGTTGAAGCACCTGGCCCACCATCTGCTTGAGTGTGGTGAGTTCGTCGTGCAGCGCTGTCTCCGCGCGACCGGAGTGAAGGGGTTCGGCGCTGCGGGCAGCCTTGGTGACCGGTGCTTTGCCGTTGGATCGGGGCAGTTGCCTTTGTGGCGGGGGCGCGGACGATGAGGGCGGCGAGGCCACCGGCGCATCGGGCGACAGCACATACCGCCGTGCCACGGGCAGCGGAGCGGGCTCCTGGCGCGGCCGGCCGGGCGTCTTCTGGTCGGCCGGTAGCGCCGGCGCGACCTGCCGTCGGACAGGAGGGGCCGGCCTTGGCAGCTGCGGCGCGGCGGGAGCGTCTGCAGCATCGACCAGCGGGCGGCTGAGTTCGACTTCGATGCCCGGCCGTGAGAAGCGCGTCACTGGCGGAGCGGGCGAAGGTGCATCGGCGGGAAGTGGCGGCGTGGCGGACTGCTGCCGCCGGCGCGCCTGCTCGGCCAAGGCGAGGGCCATCGCCGCCGTGCGAGCCGAATCATCGGCCACGGTCCGATCGAGGTCGCGCCGGCGCATCGCGGCAGCGCGCTGGAGCGATTGGGGCTTCACCTCAGCCCGCGGGGCCGGCGGAGACGCGGTGACTTCATAGATGAGTTGGCCGCCCAGCCCGAGCATGCCGCCGCGCCGGAATGTGCGCGAATGGAGGACGACGGCGTCCTCGCCGAGATCAGCCTTGATCCGCGTCAGTGCTTCGGTGAGTGAAAGTGCCTGATAGGTTCGAAGGTTCAACGTCGCGCCCTTCCTAGGCCTGAAGATCGGGTCGGCCTCCTGCCAGTGTCCAGTCGCCTTCGGCTGCGCTCCATCATACCACGATCACCCTGCTTCTTGCAAGCCTGTCTCAAGCGGCCGGCGCGGACTTTGCCTGTTTGACCTCGGGCGGCTGGACGAGCGCCAGCGATTCGACTTCGAGCCCCTGCGGCACTTCGTTGAACCCGAGCACCGCCGCCTGCGGCAGGTGCGGCTCGATGATCCGCCGCAACGGGCCGCGTACCTGCGGCGAGGTGAGGATGACCGGCGGCCGCCCCGCATGGATCAGCGATTTGAGCGATGCATCGAGCGACTGCACAATTCGATTCGAAACCGACGGCGGCATCGTGATGGTCGTGCCCACGTCGGATCGCTCAACAAAGGACGCGATGAGGTCTTCCAGCCGCGGGTCGATCGTGATGCAATACAAGCGCGGCCGGCCCTGCTCGTCGGCCGTCGTGTACTGCGCTGCGATCGTCCGCCGCAGGCCGTTGCGCACGTATTCGACGAGCACGTCCGTGTCGCGCGTGTGGCCGATCCAGTCGCCAAGCGTCTCGAGAATCGTTTCGAGATCGCGGATCGGCAGGCGTTCGCGCAGCAGGGCCTGGAGCACCTTCTGCAGTTCGCCGGGTTTGACCTTGTCCGGGACGATTTCTTCGGCGAGTTTGGGCGCCCGCTGCTTGAGCGTCGAGAGCAGGTTGTTCACTTCCTCGCGCGTGAGCAGTTCGTCGGCGTATCGCTTGACCGTCTCGGTGAAGTGGGTGATGAGCACGCTGGTGGCGTCAACGACGGTGTAGCCCTGAGCCTCGGCCCGCGCCCGGAGGTGCTCGGGAATCCACCACGCGTCGAGGCCGAAGGCCGGCTCTTTCGTCGGCTCGCCGTCGATCGGCCCCTGGGCTACGCCTGAATCCATCGCCAGCCACGAACCGGGGTAGGTCTGCCCGTCCGCCACCTGCGCGCTGCGGATCTTGATGCGGTAGGAGGTCGTTTCGAGTTGCGAGTTGTCGCGGATGCGAACGGGCGGCAGGATCAGGCCGAGTTCCGCGGCGAGTTGGCGGCGCACCATCGAGATGCGTTCGAGCAGATTGCCGCCTTCGGATTCATTGACCAGGCGGACCAGCCCGTAGCCCACTTCGAGTTCGAGCAGATCGACTTTGAGCAGATCGTCGGGCGACGGCGCCTCGGGCTTGGACTTGGCTGATTCGCTGGCTTCACTCGCGAGCCGTTCGGCTCTGACGGCCTCGACGCCGCGCGAAACAACGTAGCCCATGCCCGCGATCGCCGCGGCGCACGAGAGCATGGGGATGAGCGGCAGGCCGGTGAGGGACATCAGCACCAGGAAGCCCGAGGTGATGTAGAGCGCGCGCGGCTTGCTCGTGAGTTGATTGGTGAGATCGGTGCCGAGGTCCTGCTTGGCGCCGCTGCGCGCGACGATGAGGCCGGCGGCGATGGCGATGATGAAGGCGGGAATCTGCGAGACCAAGCCGTCGCCGATGGTGAGTTTCGTAAACACGGCGAGGCTTTCGCGGATGCTCCAGCCTTTGGAGATTGCGCCGACGGCAAAGCCGCCGAGCACGTTGATCAACGTGATGATGATGCCCGCGATCGCGTCGCCGCGCACGAACTTCGAGGCGCCGTCCATGGCGCCGTAGAAGTCGGCTTCGCGCATGATGGTCTCGCGCCGCTCGCGCGCTTCGGATTCTGTGATGAGCCCGGCGGTGAGGTCGGCGTCGATGGCCATCTGCTTGCCGGGCATCGCGTCGAGGGTGAAGCGGGCCGCGACTTCGGAGATGCGCGTCGAGCCCTTGGTGATGACGACGAACTGCACGATGACGAGGATGCAGAAGATGACCGTGCCGACGATGGGCGAGTCGCCGGCAACGAAGCGGCCGAAGGCGCGGATGACCTCGCCGGCGACGCCCTCGGCCTCGGCCGGTGAATTGACATCCGCCGAGAGGATCAGTCTCGTGGTGGCGACGTTGAGACACAGGCGATAGAGCGTGGTGCCCAGCAGCAGGGCCGGGAAGACGGAGAAATCGAGCGGCCGCTCCATGTAGACGACGGTGAGCAGGATCACCGCCGCGCCGCTGATGTTGGCCGCGATGAGCACGTCGAGCATTGCCGGCGGCAGCGGCACGACGAGCACGACCATCATGCAGATGAACAGCATGGGTACCGCCAGCGTTTTCCAGCGCGCTGCGCTGCCGCTGAATCGCAATGCCGGATTGCCCAGGGCCCTGTCAGCCATCACACCTGCCGTCTGTCAGTGGCGCTTTGTCTCGGCGCATTCAGCCCGCCTTCTGTTTCCGGTTGAGCCGGTACACGTAGGCGAGCACTTCCGCGACCGCCTGGAAAAAGTTGGATGGGATTTCCTGTCCGACCTGCACAACGGGGTACATGGCGCGCGCCAGCGGCTTGCGCTCCACGATCGGCACGCGATTGGCGATGGCGATCTGTCGGATGCGCAGGGCGATGTAGTCGGTGCCCTTGGCCAGCACTTTGGGCGCATTCATGGTCTGCGGATCCCACTTGAGCGCGATGGAAATGTGTTCGGGGTTGGTGACGACGACGTCAGCCTTGGGCACGGTCTGGTTCAGGCGCTGGCTGAGGATCTTGCGAGCGAACGATCGCTGCCTCTGTTTGACCATTGGATCGCCCATGGTCATGCGCATTTCTTCCTTGACTTCGTGCTTGGTCATGCGATTCTGCCGCTCCCACTGCCACTTCTGAAAGGCATAGTCGAGGATGCCCAGAATGATGAGGACCGCAGCCAGCCAAAGCAGCAGTTCAACGAGATACCATCCTGACTTGGCGGCCGCCTGCGCGAATTCGAAGCGCGGCAGCATGAGCACATCCGTCCAGCGCCGCGCGATGAAAGCGACGGAGACGGCGAGGATGAGCAGCACCTTGCCGAAACTCATGCCGGCCCGCCCGGCGGCCTGGGCGCTGAAAAATTTCTTGAAGCCGGCGATCGGATCGAGTTTGGAGAACCTCGGCCGCAGCGGCTTGGCGGTGAACAGCCAGCCGACCTGCCACACCGCCGCGAGATAGCCGACGATGAACATGAGACCGACGAACGGTCCGGCCGCGGCGACGAGGATCTTCAGGCCCCGCTCCAGTTCATCCCCGCCCGCATAGCCGTGCGTGCCTACGTCTTTTGAGCTGTCCTCAAGCACTTCGCGCAGGTAGATCGTCAGATCGCGCATCATCAGCGGAGTGAGCCAGAGCAGAAGAATGACGGCCCCGAAGAGGCAGATCGCCGCGGTGAGATCCATAGACCGCGCGATGCTGCCGTCTTCCCTGGCTTCGCGCCTGCGGCGCGGGCTGGCGGCTTCGGTTTTTTCGCCGAGGTCCTGTTCGGCCATGGCTGGTGGTTACCTGGTCAATGAGTGACTCTGAAGAAATCCGCCATCGCGTTGAGCATGTCGCCGGTCTGGTCGAGCACACCCTCGTTGATGGCTCCGAGCGACGCGATCAGCGCGATCGTTCCGAGGATGATGCGAATCGGAAAGCCGAGAGAGAGAATGTTGAACGCCGGCGCGGTCTTGTTCATGAAGCCAAGCGCGAACGACTCGAGAAAGATGAGGCAGAGCACGGGCGCCGCGATGCGGACCGCCAGCTCGAACGCGCTGGTCAGCAGCGCCGCGATCAGCGCCACGAAGTCTTCCGTGATGCGGAACTCGCCGGGCGGGATGCGGCCGAACGTGTTGAGCAGCATCGAGAAGATGATCTCGAGTCCGCCGAGGCCGATAAAGACGCACAGCGCCATGTAGAACAGCATCTGACCGATTACGTCGGCATCCGACTCCATCGCCGGGTTGTAGACGCGGGCAAACCCCAGGCCGAGCTGCTGACCGACGATCAGGCCGCCCAGTTCGGTGGACAGCATCGGCAGCGAGGCAAGAAAGCCGATGGCCACACCCACGAGCAGTTCGAACGCGATCATTGGCCCCAGTTCGAGCAGCGAAACCGGTAGCGGGATCGGACTCTGCGCGCCAATCGCCGGATAGAGCACCGGGTACGCCGCGGCGGTGATCGCCAGGGCCAGCAGCGCCTTGATGCGCATGGGAATCATCGAACTGCTCAGCACCGGCGCGAAGACGAACAGACCCGTCACGCGGCTGAGGACGATCAGCAGCGGGCCGATGTGGGGAAGGAGGGGACGAAGATCCATCGCGGGGCGTCATCAGTTTCCGGTGAACATGGCGGTGGCGTAGTCGATCATCACGTTGATGATCCACGGGATGATCGCGATGCCGACGAGGATCATGCCCGCGATCTTGGGAACGAAACTCAGCGTCTGTTCCTGCACCTGCGTCACGGTCTGGAAGATCGAGACGATCAGGCCGATGACCAGACCGGCCAGCAGGATCGGCGCGGCCAGGAGCAGCGCCTGCGAGAGCGCTTCACGCACCAGATCGACTCCTAAATCAACCACGCGACACCTCCACTTGCACGCCCGTCACGCGAACCCGCCGGCCGCCAGCGCATGCTGCAGAGCCGGGAGCAGCGCGGAGTAGGTTTCCGTGTGCGCCACCGTTCCGTGCAGCAGGTTGCCCAGCATGAGCGTCCAGCCGTCCACGAGCACGAACAGGAGCAGTTTGAACGGTAGAGAGATCAGCACCGGCGGCAGCATGAGCATGCCCATCGAGATCAGCAGGCTCGACACGACCATGTCGATGATGAGAAACGGCAGGTAGATGCGAAATCCGATGAGGAATGAGACCTTCAATTCGCTGAGAATGAATGCCGGCACGAGCGTGAGCATGTCTACGTCGTCGTAAGTGAGTTCCTCGGGTTTCGACGTGTCTACGCCGCGGTAGTCGAGGATCATGTACACGCCATCCCAGTTTTCGGCGGCTTCGATCTGGGCGAACATGAAATCGCGCAGCGGGTCCTTGGCGCGGTTCCACACGTCGATCTGGCTTTGAACGTCGGGATCACCCTGCTTGTAGGGCAGGTAGGCCTCGTTGTACATGCGCGTGAACGTGGGCTCCATGACCAGAATCGTCATGAACACGCTCAGCCCGACGATGATCTGGCTGGGCGGCAGCGTCGCGGTGCCGATCGCCTGGCGCACGAGGCTGAGCACGACGACGAATCGGGTGAAGCACGTGCACATCATCAGGATCGACGGCGCGATGGTGAGCACCGTGAGCAGGATGAGCACGTTGAGCGCGCCGCTGAGTCCGCCTTCGAATCCGGGAATGGCTTCTGATGCGCTTTCCAGCGCACCGACCGGGTTCAGGTCGGTGATCGAGGCGGCCGGGGCGGCGTCCTGCGCCAGCGCCGGGCCGGCCGCGAACAGAACCGTCGCCAGCAGTGCAAGCATGATCAGCGCCAGTCGTCTCACGCGCGGCCTCCATCCGCGAGCATACTGGCCACGCGCCGGGCCGCCGCGACCCGGCGCGACCGAGTCAGGTCGATGACGGTGGGTGACGGTTCACCCGCATCGGCCTCGTCCCGCACCGGCGTGATGAGCCGCTCGAACTGGCGCGAGAAGGAGTCGCCGCGGTCGTTGCGAATGCGTCCGATGAGCGAGGCAACCTGCTCTGCATCCGTGATCTCAGAGAGCGTGGAGAGGCCTTGGGGCGTCTGGGCGACGAGCAGGATGCGCCGGTCTACTTTAAGGAGTAGCAGTGTCTGGCCGCGCGCCAGTGGAAACCGGCCGAGCACTTCGACGACTCCGGCTGGCGCCTTGGCTCGCCCGAGCGGGCTGCCGCCCAGCCGCAGCATTGCAGATCGCAGCAGGAGGATCAGGCCGATCACGCCAGCCAGGGCGCCGATCGTCCGCCACGTGCCTCCGGGAACCTGCAGCGGAAAGCGGGCTGAGGTCTGGTCGCGCGAGCCTGAGCGGGACGTGCGCGGCGGGAGTGCGGGGGCGCTGGGCGCATCGTCGCGAGATTCAATCAGGGGAGGTGCGGTGACGGGATCCGCCAGCGTCGGCGCTGGTTGGAGCAGCGCGCTCAGGCCGACCACAAGGCCGAGCAGCAGACGAAGGCAGTGGGGTGGTCGGTTCATGGTTCGCCATCCTGGCGCTGTGCGATCATGGATCGCGGCCCGGCTCCGCCGGACGGTTGAAGACGTGTCGCACCGATCCATCTGGACCGGCGCTGGGGTTCAGTTGTCACCACCTTCGTCGCCGCGCGAGAAGATCTCGCTGATGCGAACGCAGAAGGTGTCGTTGAGCACGAGCACTTCACCGCAGGCCACGTGGCGGTCGTTGACGTAGACATCCACCGGGTCGCCCGCGAGTTTGTCGAGTTCGACGACGCTCCCCTGGTTGAGGCGCAGCACATCTTCGACGAGCATGCGCGTGCGGCCCAGTTCGATCCGCACGTTGAGGTTCACCTTTGCCAGCAGGTCGATGCCGCTGACGGGATGCTCGGCGTCGTAGCCGGCGAACTCGGGCAGTTCGAGCGTGGATTGATCGGTCGTCGCCGCGGTGGCCTCCTGCGAGATTTCCTCGACCGCTTCGCGCGCCGATTCCAGGGCCTCCTGGGGATCGGGGGCGCCCTGCGGATCGGGCGAGTGCGGCTCGCCGCCCGGCTGCTCCGGCGGGTCGGGGTGTCTCGTGATGAAGCGATTGTGGTTCATGCGCTTAGCCTCCGCCACCACAAGGAGGCGGAGTCCATCGGTTATCGGCAGCATCCGCGCGGCCTCTGCAAGATCAGCGCTGAGCGCAAAATATGCCGCTTGACGGGTTGACCCGGGCGGGTGCGGTGCGGTCAGATGCCGGCGCGGTAGGGCGTGACGCCCTCGAGCAGAATCGCATCGAGCAGGCTCTCGCCGGTCGTCGGATCGCGCGGCATGATTTCTTTGAGCGTCTCGGTGGCCTGGCGCGTGAGTGTGCTCAGCAGCGGCTCGTCGAAGTGTCGCGGCTCAGCATTGCGCCACAGCGCCGCGATGCTGGTCTTGATCAGCGCCTGGTTGGCCTCCACGAATTCCGTGATGGCCTTCTCGTGGCGCGCCTTGACGCGCGCGGTGATCTGCGTGTCATACAGGTAGAGGATGCCCTGCTTGCTGTTGGGAAAGCGATCATGCACGATGGCCACTTCGACGATGCGGTTCAGCGCCGCCTCCTGCTCCGTGACGAACCCGCTGTCGGCCTTGACGGCGGGAGTGCTCGTGAACATCGCCACGCCCAGAAGTACGCCCGCCTCGATGACCATGATGACCGCGATCATGATGATCACCTTGAGCGGCGACTTTTTGCTCTCGCTGGCGGCTTCGGCGGGCTTGGACTTGTCGTGTTTGGCGTCTGGCATGGTTCACCCTCCTCGTGCGTTGGACGGGTCGGTGTAATCGCTGTCGGGGTTGAAGTCATCGACCACGCTCTCGCTGAGAATGATCTCGACGCGCCGGTTCACCTGCGACGCCTCGCCGCCCTGGGCCCGGGCGTTGATGGGTTCGCTGTCAGCGCAGGATTCGACGCGAAAAAGTTCCTGCCGCATGCCGACTTCCTCCGTCAGGAAGAGCATGACCGCCTCGGCCCGCGCGAAGCCGAGTTCATAAAGGTTCTTCCACGGCGCCGAGGGCGAAAGCCGCTTGGTGTCCGTGTGGCCGCGGACAAAGATGCGGTTGTTGCGGCCTTCGATGAGCCTGGCGATCGAGCGCAGTTCTTCCTTGACCTCGTCCTTGAGCACTGCTGACTCGCGATCGAACGTGCTCGAGCCGCCGATCGTGAAGACGAGCCCTTCGCGCACCGTCTTGACGGTCGTGTGCTTGCCCTGCACGCCCTGCACGTCGCTCTGGCTGATGGCGAACTTCGGATCGTGCGCGCTGGCGGCCTGGCTGAGCATGGTGACGACGGATTGCATCGATGCCTGGTCGGTCGGGATCGCGCCGCCGCTGCCCTGCGTGAAGCCGAAGGCCATCATGATGCTGTGGGCCACGACAGTGTACTCTTCCTCCTGCTTGAGTTCCGAGAACGCGGCGAGCAGAATGAAAAAGCACAGCAGCAGCGACATCATGTCGCCATACGTCACGATCCAGCCAGGTACACCCTCGGGGCAGGGTTTGGGTTTACACTTGCACTTGCCCATGGCGTGCCCTTACGCGGCCTTGCGGTTCTCGTCGGCGGCGGGACGGCTTGAAGGCGGGATGAACGTGAGGAGCTTCTGCTCGACGATGCGCGGATTGTCGCCTTGCTGGATGCTCATGACCCCGCGGATGATGATCTGTTTGATAAACGCTTCCTCCCCGGCCCGCAGCGCGAGTTTGTCCGACATCGGGAGGCAGACGAGGTTCGAGATGAGCGCGCCGTAGAGGGTGGTGAGCAGCGCGACGGCCATGCCCGGGCCGATCTTCGACGGGTCATCCATGTTCTGCAGCATGGCCACCAGGCCCAGCAGCGTGCCGATCATGCCGAACGCGGGCGCATACTTGGCGTAGGCGTCGAGCATCGACTTGCCCTGCTGGTGCCGGGCCGTTTCGTTCTCCACTTCCGATTCGAGGATGGACTCGATCAGTTCAGGATCGGTGCCGTCCACCGCCATCCCGATGGCGCGCACGATGAAGGGGTCGCCCATCTCGCTGGTCATGCTTTCGAGGCTGAGGATGCCATCGCGGCGTGCGATCTCTGCATAACTGACGAGCTTCTTGATCAGTTCGGCCGGATTCTGCGGCTTGGCGAAAACCGTCTTGAGGACGACCCGGGGAATCGACGTCAGGACGGTGATCGGAAAGGAGATGATGACGGCGCAGAAGCCGCCGAACACCACGAGGATGATCGAAGGCAGGTCAACGTATGCGGCCAGCGCGTTGCCGCCGACGACGATGCTCAGGATGGTGAGCGCCCAGCCCACAATGAGGCCGAAGACCGTCGCAATGTCCACCTCTGCGCCTCCTCACCGGTCAGCCGACCGCGCACCGCGGTCCTGCCGGTTGTATCGTCTGAGGCGAGAGGAGACTTGAGTCCCATACCGGCGGCGCGGCACGGGCCGTCAGTCCAGGGCCGGAAACGGCGAGCGCAGCCGCCGCCCATACTCGATCGCCCGCTCGACGACCTCCTCCATCGGCTCGCGCACGATGATGTGATCGCCGTTGGTGAGCATGATCGTCGTGTCCGGATTCTCCTCGATCGTGCGGATGAGTTCCGCATTGAGGATGAACGGCTTGTTATTGAGGCGCGTGAGAACGATCATGGGCAGGATCCGACGTCAGGGGCGACTCATTATCGGCCCAGCAGCAGCAACTGCTGCATGAGGTCGTTGGCGGTGGTGATGATGCGCGTCGAGGCGGAGTAGCCGGTGGACGCAAGGATGAGGTTGATGAACTGCGCGCTGAGATCGACGTTGGACAGCTCCAGGGCGCTGCTGATGACCCGGCCGGCGCCGAACGACAGCGGCGTGGCGACGACCGGCGAACCCGAGTTGGGGCCCGTCGCGAAGAGGTTGTTGCCCTTGTCCACCAGGCCCTCGGGGTTGCTGAACGTCGCAAGCGCAATCTGCCCGAGGTCGCGGATCAGGCCGTTGCTGAACGCACCGACGACGACGCCGGATTCCGCAATGCTGTAGTCCACCAGCGTGCCGATCGGCGAGCCGTCCTGGAACACCGCCGCCAGGTTCGTTCCGGTGTCGCTGAACGCGGTGACCGAGTTGCCGTTCGCGTCGAACGACAGCGTCATGGCCAGCGGCGTCGCCGCGCCGGTGTTCGATCGGTCGAGCGAAATGGGGATGTCCGGCAGCGAACTCACCTGGCCGTCGGTGCCGAAACTCATGGTCCCGGTGCCTACGCGGATGTCGCCGCCGACGTTGTCGGCCGACTCGGCGTAGTAGCGCCACGTCGTGCCCGTGGAGTCCTTCGACTCCAGCACGAGCGTGAGATCCACCTGCAGCGGAGTGCCGAGCGAGTCGTAGACAAGGAAGGACGTGCGCACCGATTCGCCGGCCGACTCTCCGGACTTGGTCGTCGTGAACGGCTGGCCGAGCGTGGTCCCACCCGAGTCGACGGTGGAGAGGCTGCTGCTCTCGACGGTGAGATCGTTCGCTTCGCCCATGTTGCCTTCGATGGTGATCACGCCAGTCGTGTTGTCGATCGTCACGCCGCCCGGTTCGCCCGGCACGGAGGTGTCGATGCCCAGCGACTCCTCAAGAAACGCCATGTAGTCGGCGATGGTCGTGGTGTTATCAATGGCGAGCGTCGCGTCGGGCAGCCGGGCGCCGTTCTTCTCCGCACCCGAGAGCAGAACCGAATCGCCGTTTGTGAACATGGGGTTGCCCGAGCCGTCATCAAGATCAACCAGGCGCGTCGTGGAGTCGGCAAAGGGCGGATTGGCCGGCGGCGGGACCGCCGTTCCCAGGGCCATCATGGGATCGAAGGTGATGATCGACCCCGTCGTGCCCACGTCGCCGGCCGCGTTGAGATTGCCGCTGAACGAGACGTTGCGCGTGGCTTCGGCGATCGTCAGGTTGCCCACGGGAATGGTCATGTCCTGCAGCGTGCCGGTCTGCACGTTGAACTGGCTGTCCACGCCAAAGCCCTGCACGCGCGCGCCCGAGGTCGTGACGAGTTCATTCTGGGCGTTGAGTTGGAACGAGCCGGCGCGCGTGTAGAACGTGTCGGCGCCCTGGCTGACGATGAACATGCCTTCGCCCTCGATGGCGAGATCGGTGTTCACGCCGGTGACGCTGATCGAACCGTTGTTCATGTTGCGCTGCGTGCCGGCGACGCTCACGCCCAGGCCGATCTGGCTCGGGTTCGATCCGCCGCTCTGTGCCGTCGGCGCCGTGCCGATGCCCAGCGTGCGGCTGAAGGTGGGCGCGAACGTCAGGCGATTGGACTTGAAGCCTTCAGTGTTGACGTTCGCGATGTTGTTGCCGATCACGTCGAGCATCTTGCTGTTGGCGAGAATGCCCGAAAATCCGGTGAGCAGCGCGGTTGTCGATGCCATGTCTCTGTTCCTCCGATGGAATCGCGGTTCTGGCCGCGTCAATCTCCGATGGTGTCGTGCGCTCGGCGCGATGGATCGCGCTCGTCGCCTTGAATCAACTTTGAAACGGCCCCGGCGCCGAGGCGCCCTGAAAGTCGGCCCAGCATCAGGTCGTGAACGGGACGGCCGTCCTTATCCGGCGCGAGCCGCGAAACGACAACGGTGTCCACGTCGGTGATGATGCGCTCCGACTCCCGCTGGCCGCGCAGGTCTTCGTGCACCTCTCGGCCCTGGACGTCCAGAAGCAGCGCCTGGCCGTCGAGCAGCACGAGCGCGGTGCGGCTGTCGTGGGCGAGCGCAGCGTCGGCGGCCCGCTCCAGGCGGCCATGCTGTTCCGTCGTCAGTGAAATCCCCGACGCCACCGTCACGGGCCGATTTGTGCGGCGGATGTCGTCCTGAGCCGTCGCGATGAGCGTGCGGAAGTCGGCCTCGCCGACTCTGCGTCGCGATGCGGCATCAGCGCGGCGGATCGCCGCGGGGGCCGAAACCGGCTCGAGATGGCGCAGGATGTCCGTTCGACTCGCCACGGTCCACTCCCGATCCTGGTCAGCCGAGAGGATCCTCGGTTTCAGAGATGCTCTCGATGTTGTCCATCGGCACGCGTTCGCCGGTGGCGAGCGTGAGCACGATCTGGTTGCCTTCCACCGCCGCGGATTTCACGCGCCCCTGGACGGGAAGGAACGTCTCATCCAGACCCGTGATGGTCTTGCCGACCAGCGTGCCGGCCATGGCGAACTGATTCTGTGAGACGAGTTGCGTCAACTGGTCCATCAGTTGGACGTTCGACTCGATGCTGCGCACCGTGTTGATCTGGTTGAGCAGCGCCTGCGTGTCCTGCGGCTGAAGCGGGTCCTGGTTGGACAGTTCCGTGAACATGATCTTCATGAAGTCCTCGCTGGTGAGGTCTTCGAAGCGGTTGCGCGTGCGCGAAGCGCCGGGCAATTGTGAGGTCGGCGGGATTTCCATGATGATCTCCTTGCTCAGGATGCCTGGACCGGCACGTGACTTGGATCGGCGGCGGAGGCGGTGTTCCACTGCTGGCTCCACGCGGCTTGGCGCTGCGCCTGCCGGGCAAACTGCCGCGCGGCCTGTCGGTATTGCGCCTCGCGCTCAGATGTGTCGGCGTGGCCGCGGCTCTGCTGTCCGCCGGCGTCGTGCTTGTTGGACTGGTCGCCGCCGCTGTTGGAATTCGATTGTGGCGATGACTGTTCCTGGCCCGTCGAAGCCGAAGAGCCAGACCGGGCAAGCGTGTGAATCTGTACCGCATCGAGTTTCAAGCCGTGCGCCTCCATGGCCTGCCGCAGCGTCTGCACGTGCTGGCTGAGCAATCCCCGTGCCTCGGCCGTTTCGGCGTGAAACTGGATGGCGACGCGGCCCTGGCTCAACTGCATCTGGATTCGCAGCGAGCCGAGAGTTTCCGGTTCGAGCCGCATGGTCATCACTCCGCCGGTTGTGCGCGTCATCGCCAGCGCGCCGCGCACAATCTGCGGGCCCAGTGAGTCCGGCCGCGGTTCAGGGGCTGGTGGAGTCGGCGCGCCGGGGGAGGATGTGGAGCCGGTCGTCGGGCTGCCGTTCGGGGTGCTGGCAGCATGGCCGCTGCTCGCCGTGGCCGCTTGAGGTTGCAAGTCAAGGAAACTCGCTCCCTGTCCCTGAGAAGTCGGCGCGGCAGTCGACGACGAGGTCGAACCCGGAGTTGACTTCACCGCGGGCGCTTCCTCGGTAGCGCCGCGCTTCTCTGACGCGGACAATTCGAAAGCCTGCGGCGCCGCAAACCGAGAGCCGTCGGCGGTGTGACTTGGTGCGCCGCCAGCGGCTCCGCTCGCAACTGCCGCGTTGCGGGAGACCACAGGCGGACGCTGCTGCGGCACAGTCTGCTCGGCCGATTCAGGCGACGGTGCAATGTTGAGCGAGGCATCTCGGTGCTGATGGGACTGCGGCGCTTCAGGCGCGACACAGCGCGTCGAATCGTCAGGCGGCGCCGGCTGCCGCTGGGAGCCATCCGGCGAAGGTGCCGCGGGCGCGGCGGGCTTCGATTGCTCGCTGGCGCGCTGCGGAGCAGGCGCTGCCGGCTCGGGCGACTGATCGACGGGCTGATCGTCCTCGCTGGAGTGCGGCTGCTCCGGTCCGTGCTGATTCTCCGCTTCAGGTGGCGTCTCGTCCGCGGACTCGGCGCGAGGCGGCAATTCCTGCGCGACTTGCGCGGGTTCCTCGCCCTCCTGCGCAACGATCTCCTCGTCGGCGATGGCCGACCCTGGCGCCTGAGCCTGCTCGGTTGTGGGTCGAGGCTGCGCGGCTGGTTCAGGCCGTGCCGCCGGCTCGGCGAGCGCCTGTTGACGCGACGCGTTGACGAGATGATGCTCGAAATCGGCGGCGTTTTCGGTCAACCGCGCTGCGGGCGCCGACGGAACCGCCTCGGCCGCGGGCACGAGGCTGCAGGCAAACTCACGGCTGCTGGTTTGAAGAAGTTCCATCCCCGATCCCCAAAGGCGCGGCGCCAGTGCCGCGGTCCTTGAGGCGCAGGAGCAAATTCGCTGCCAGCCGGTTGTCCGTCTGATCGGCGTACAGCGCCAGCAGTTTGGATGCGGTGCGCGCGGGCAGCGCTTCGAGCAGATCCACGACGAAGTCGTAGCGCTCATCCGCAAGGTAGACGTCCACCTTGGCTTTCAGGTCGTCAGGCTTGAGACCGGCCAGCAGCGACACCGTCTTCTGAAACTGCTCGTCCTTTGCCAGCGTCCGATCGCGCTCGATGGCGTCGAGCACTTCCTGCTCGCGGCGCGCCAGCTCAGCCTCGCGCCGCTCGACTTCGGCCAGGCGGAGTTCGATCAGTTGGTTGATGGCTTCGACGTCGCGCTGTGCGCGATTCACGATTTCCTGCTGTGCCTGCTCCATCGTGCGAAAGTGCTCGTTGCGCGACTCGACGCCGGCGTTGGCCACATCCGTCTGCGCTTCCCGGCGCGCCTGCTCAGCGGCCTCCTGCTCGGCCTGCCTGGTTTGCTCGGTCTGCTCCTGCTGCTGCGTGATGGTCACGGCCAGGATGCTGCGAATCTGCTCGAGTCGGTCGCGGCTAAGGCGATCGCTGACGCCCAGAAACGTGATGAACCCGGCGAGCGCCACGAGGTGGGCAATGGCCAGGATCGACAAGGCTGAAAAAAGCGCTTTCTTCATGATGGCGTGCTCCATGCGGCTCGCACCGTCGTCAGGTCATCGACAATCGCGGCCTCGCGCTTGCTGATCGCTTGCTTCCACTCCTGATATCGGCGGTCGCGAAGACGCTCGATCGCCTTGGCTCGCGTGCGAGCCTCAAGCAGTTCCACCCGCGCGCGATCGATTCGACGGTATACCTCGGCGAGCACCACCACCAGCCGGCGCGTCTGCGCGTCGAGTTGCATCGACATGGCCGCCTGGCTGCGAATGGCCGACGTGTCGACCGAGCCGATCAGGCTGCGACTCAGTTCGGACTTGTTGTCGGCGATGCGCTGCTGCATGGCACGAATGTGATCCTCGATCTCCAGGCGGCGGCGCTCCAGCACCGCCAGGGCTCGCTGCTTCTCGCGCTCGAGGCGCTGGCGGTGCTTGAGCAGCGGGTCGAGATTGAATCGGAAACGGGCCATGGCTCGCGTGCCTTACGATCGCGCCTGCTGCGGGCGGCGCTGGCTGAGCAGATGCCCCGCCTCCACCGCGAGTGAAGTCAGCGCGCCGGCGGTGCTCTCAAACGGGGCGGAGTCCGAAGATGGCTGCTGCAGCAGCGCGTCGATGCGGGGCTTGAGTTCGATCGCCACGTCGCACTCGGGGTTCGAGCCGCGCACGTAGGCGCCGATGTTGATCAGATCTTCGATCTCGGCGTAGACGGCCAGCAGGCGCGCGATCATCCGCCGCGCCTGGATATGCGTGGAGGTGCAGACGGAGTCGGCGACGCGGCTGACCGAATCGAGAATGTCGATGGCTGGATAGTGGCCGCGATTGGCGAGTTTTCGCGTCAGCGAGATGTGGCCGTCGAGGATGCCGCGGGCCGCGTCGGAGATCGGCTCGGTCATGTCATCGCCTTCGACGAGCACGGCGTAGAACCCGGTGATGGAGCCGGAGTTCTCAATCGCGCCGGCTCGCTCGAGCAATGACGGCAACAGCGAAAAGACGCTCGGAGTGTAGCCCTTAGTCGTGGGCGGCTCGCCGGCGGCCAGGCCGATCTGCCGCTGCGCCTGGCACAGTCGCGTGATCGAATCCATGATGAGTACGACATCCGCGCCATTGTCGCGGAACAACTCGGCGGCGGCAGTCGCAATCATCGCGGCCCGGATGCGCATCAGCGGCGACTCATCACCGGTCGAGACGAACACCACGCTCCGCGCCAGCCCCTCGGGGCCGAGCGTGCGCTCGATGAATTCGCGCACTTCACGGCCGCGTTCGCCGATGAGCGCGATGACGCTCACGTCGGCCCGGGTGTTGCGGGCGATAGAGCCCAGCAGCGTGGACTTTCCCACTCCCGGCCCGGCGAACACGCCCAGCCGCTGGCCCTTGCCCGCCGTGAGCATGCCGTCGATGGCTCGCACGCCCGTTGCCAGCGGGCTGGTGATCGGCTCGCGGTGAAGCGAGGACATGGGCAGCGGCGAAACCGGTCTCAGTTCAACATCACGCAGCGGCCCTGCGCCATCCAGCGGGCGGCCCAGGCCGTCAAGCACCCGGCCGAGCATGTTGACGCTCAGCGCCGCCGTGGGCGCCGTCTGCACGGCGGTGATGCGGTCGCCCGGGCCCAGACCCGTCGCACTCGAGAAGAGCATGATGATGGTTCCAGCGTGATCCGCGGCGATGACTTCGCCAAACGTCGGCCGGGTGGCGCCGCGACGGCTCTCGATACTCACCAGCGCACCGACCGGCAGGCTGAGAGGTTGCGTCGTCACCGTCTGGCCGCGCACGCTGCTGATGCAACTGCTGATCTGCCTCGTCTGGAGGCGATCGAGCATGTACCAGGCTGGAGCGAGGACCGTCATGATGCGGAATCGGCTGAGTCGGTGGTGGGCGGAAATTCGCGCGTATCCTGCTGCTGCAGTCCCGGATCATCGGGCAGCAGCGTCGCAATGATTCGGTCGACTTGCGTCTCCAGGGTCGCGTCGATGGTCGTGGTGCCTGCGTCGAGGATGCAGCCGCCGGGCGTGATCGACTCATCGGCGCTCAGCGCGGCGTGTTCGCACTGATGCATCCTTGCAGTCAGCGCCGGCAGCACTTCCTGCGCATGCGCGAGGTCAGAAGGGTGCACCCGGATGACGACGGCCGATCGTCGCGCCAGCAGGCTCATCGCTTCGGCCATCTGGTCTTCGATGACGGTCGGGTCGAGTTCGACGGTGCGGAACACGACGCGCTCCGCGATCGCCAGCGCCAGGCGGAGCACATCGAGCCTGGCTTCGATGAGCAGGCCCTTTCGCGCCTCGGTGAAGCCGGCGAGCGATTCAGCCCACCTTGCTTCGAGTTGCTCGAGTTGGGCACGGCGTTCTTCGAGCGCCTGCTTCTGCCCGGCTTCGTGACCCTGACGGCGCCCTTCGGCCAAACCTTTCTGCAAGCCCTCCTCATAGCCGCGCTTCGAGGCGCTCTGGGCGAGTTGACGCGCTTCATCGTGGGCCTGTTTGAGAATCTGATCGGCCTGGGCCTGCGCGCGCTGCTTGAGTGCTTCACCCTGCCGGGCGAGATCGCCCAGGTCGAGGACGACGGCCTCGCGCACGAGTGCGGCGGCTTGCTTGCTGCGAATCAGTGCCATGCGCTGAGCCTCAAACGATCAGATCCTTCTCGCCGCCGCGGCCCGCAATGATGATCTCGCCTGCGTCTTCGAGCCGGCGCACAATATCCACAATCCGCTGCTGGGCGGCTTCGACGTCGCTGACGCGCACGGGGCCCATGTACTGCATGTCTTCCTTGATGAGTTCCGCGGCGCGCTCGGACATGTTGCCGAAGATCTTCTCCTGCAGTTCCTTGCTCGCCGTCTTGAGCGCCAGGGCGAGTTCGTCGTTGTCGATCTCCTTGAGGACCGCCTGGATGCCCTTGCCGTCCACGTGGATGATGTCGTCGAAGACGAACATGAGCCGGCGGATCTGCTCGACGAGGTCCGGATCTTCCGACTCGAGGCCCTCCATGATTGACTTCTCCGTCGAGCGGTCGGCGAGGTTGAGAATCTCCGCGACCGTTTCCACGCCGCCCGCCTTCTCCATCGACTGCATGAGCATGTTCGAGAGGCGCGACTCGAGGGCCCGCTCGACGGTCCGAATGACTTCGGGGTTGGTCTGATCCATGTTGGCGATGCGCTTGACGACTTCGATCTGCTTCTGCGCCGGCAGTCCGATGAGGATCTCCGCCGCCTTGTGGTGGGCCAGGTGGCTGATGATCAGCGCGATCGTCTGCGGGTGCTCGTCCTGGATGAAGGTCAGGAGGTTCTCCGATTCCGCCTTCTGCAGGAAGTTGAACGGCGTCTTCTGCACGTGCGTCTGGATGCCCGACATGATTTTGTCGGCCATCTTTGGATCGACCGAGCGCGACAGCAGCGAGCGAGCGTACTCCAGTCCGCCTTCGTTGGCGTACTTGCTCGCGAGGATCGTGGTGTAAAACTCCTCGACGACGGAATTTCTCAGCGAGCGCGGAACCGGGCCCAGCGACGCCAGTTCGCGCACAACGTCGTTGACGACCTGCTCGTCGAGCCCCTTGAGAATGGCCGAAGCCGTTTCCTGGTCCACGCTGACAAGCAGCACCGCCGCCTTGGTGGTGCCGTCGAGTTCGGCGATGGTTTCAGGAAGTTTCTGGCCGGCCTTCATCGCCACGGGTCATTCCTCGGAAGAGATCCATCGATTCACGACGCGCGTCGCATCGGTCGCGTCATGGCTTACGAGTTCGCCGATCTGCTGCATGATGGTGCGGGTTCGCAGTTCTTCGTCGTCAAGTTCGACGGCGTCGATGGCCGGATCGGACTCGTCCGCCTCGCCGATCAATTCGTCGATCGAAGGCGTCAACGACGGCGGGATGCCCACCAGTTCTTCGGCCGAAGGCAGATCGCGAGCCGACGTCGTGCTCCGCACGAGCCGGAACATCATGAACAGGCTCAGCCCCGCCAGCAGCGCCATGCCCATCGATCCCCACGGCAGATTGACGAAATCGCCCGGCATGCCGAGGAAGCCGGCGTCGGCATTCGACTCCGGTGCGAGTGCGGCGATCGGCTGCAGGTCGGTGTAGCTGTTGACCACGACGGTCCCGATGTAACTCTGCGAACCATCGATGGCGTTGGTCGCCTCGGTGTCGATCAGCACGTTCACTTCCTGGCTGATCTTGGCGATCTCGTCGGTTTCGATCGGCTTGAGCGCTGCGTCGTTCGGCGGGCTGGTCGCGTCGGGGTTGCGCTTCTCCCAGATCCGCTGGAAGTAACTGCGGGGAATCTTGACGGTGGCGTTGATCTTGCGGGCGTAGCCCTTGGGATCTTCGCGCGTCGTTTCGCGCACGCCGGTTTGAGGGGCGAACTCGCTGGTGGATTCAGATGTCGTATTGCTCGGGGTTGCGGAATTGCTCAGGCTGATGCCCTGGCCGGTGTTGGGCTGCACGCCCGCCACGCCGCCCGAACTCGCTTCGGTGGATTGCGTCTTGCTTTCGGTTTCCAGCGTGATGGGGGTAACGGAGCCTTCGCCTTCTTTCTTGTAGGACACGTCATTGCTGCGCTCGCGCGAGGCGTCCACAGTGGCGTTAACCTGCACGATGACGCCGGGAATGTGCCGCAGGTTGTCCTCGATCTTGGCCCGCCAGTAACTGTCGATGCGGGTCTGCAGTTCCATGTAGGCACCGTTCGAGCGGTCGTTTTCGTCAGGCGTGCGCATCGGGTTGCCGGTGCGCGAGTTGATGACGGTGACGCCCTCGGGTTCCAGGCCCGCGACCGAGCCGCTGACGAACATGGCAATGCCTTCAACCTGCTCGGTGGTCAGGCCGGTGCCGACGGGGGTGATCGAAACCGAGGCGGTCGGCTTGGAGGCGCGGCGGCCGATCGCGCCCGGACCCTCCTCGGGCGGGGTGAGGATGACCTCCGCCTTCTGGACGTAGGTCCAGCGGCCGATGATGTCGCTGAGCACCTGGTTCAGGGCCGCGTAATACTGCTGCTTGTTCTGATGCCGGTTCGCATACCAAGGCTGCTCTTTAATGAGCCCAAGCAGCACGGACGAACCGGCCGCGCTCTTGTCCACCTCTCCCACGATGGCCAGTGCATCCATCTGCTGACGGCGCGGCACGAGGAAGTCATTGCCTGCAGGAGTCGCGGTGATTCCCTGGGCGGCGAAGCGGGTGAGCACCGCATCGCGCGAATCGGGCGAGACTTCGACGAGTTCCATGCTCGACTTGCCGGCGTACTGCGCGACGATGAACATGGCCATCAGAAAGACAAGCAGGCCCGAGCCGACGAGCACCTTGTGCAGGGGCTTGAGGTCGGCGAGCCGGCCGCGAACGAACTCGAATGACTGGCGAAATCGGTCCACCGTGCGGGCCTCCATGCCTCAGCCGGCGCTGTCCAACCGAACTCGTCGCAGCAGCCGGACTGCTGCGACGCGCGACGAGCCGGCATCCTCCTGACGCCGTGCGCCGCCGCGCCCGAAGTGGCGCTACACGCGGATCTGCTTGACCTCGTTGTAGGCGTCCATCACCTTGTTGCGCACCTGCAGCAGCATCTGAAAAGCCGTATCCGCCTTGCGCTGGGCGGTGAACACGGCGTCAAAGTCGGTTCGCTTGCCGGTCGTGAAGTCTTCAAGCGCCTGGGTCGTCTCCTGCTCGAGGCGATTGACCTCGCGCAACTGATCGAGGAGCATGTTCTTGAAGGAGCCCTGGGTGCCATCCTGCGCGCCCGGCAGGGGCTGATGCGCGCGCGCGAGCGGCTGCGCGGCGCCGGCCGATTGGATCAGTCCAAGTGGATCACTCACGTCAGGCCTCCTCAACCCGCCTCAATCGGGCGGGCGTGCGAGCCGTCGCAGCCGGATGGCCCGTGTCGGCCCGGTCCCATGCGCCGCTCGCGGACGGTTTCGCACATCGCTTCATCGGTTCGACTCCGTGCAATCCTTCAAATCCGGCCCGGCTCACGCCAGGATTCTCAACGAGGCCGAGAGCATCGCCTTGGTCGCCTCGGCCGCCATGATGTTTGCTTCGTACGCGCGCGACGCTTCGATCGCGTTGACGGTTTCGGTCGTGATGTCGATATCCGGCGTGTAGACCATGCCCTGCTCGTTCGCGAACGGGCTGCCGGGCATGTACCTGGGGCGAAACTCGCCGTCCGCCAGATCGATCCTGGCCACGTGGACACCCATGGAATCGCCCGAAACCGGATCGCCCGGCGCGAGCATCGCGATGCGGCGGCGAAACGGCTCGTTGTTGCCATTTGGATCGAGAATGCTGTTGGCGTTGGCGATGTTGGCGGTCGCCACTTCCACGCGCGTTCGCTGTGCGATCATGCCGGAGGTTGAAACGTCGAGCAGGCCGTACATCGGGCGGTGGTCCTCTCAGTATCAGACGCGCTCGCGAATGGCGGTCTGGAGCGTGGCGAAACGGGCTCGGAGCAGTTCGGTCGCGGTGCGGTGCGTCAGGGTGTTTTCCGCCAGTTCGGCCATGAGCCCTTCGAGATCGCGGTCGTTGCGGTCATGAAAGAGAATGCCCCGGCCGGTCGGGCGCGGCTTGAAGTGCATGCCGTGATTGGTGAACTCGATGTCAGCCGTGTCCTTGGGTCGAATCGGCGTCTCGGAGCGCAGCCCTGGATGCGTGGCGCGACGCCGGCCGAGCGCCTTGGCCATCGACTCGCGAAAGGCGCCGGCATCCACATCTGTCGGACGGTAGTTTGGTGTGGACAGGTTTGCGATGTTGTTGACGATGAGGCGGTGGCGCTGCCCTGCGAACTGGACGGTCCGCTCGAGCACATCGATGCCGGATTCGCGAAAGAGTCCCTCGATCATGGTGCCGGTCCTCGGCGGAAGTTGCGCCTTCACATCCCCGCAGGGCGGATGAGCAACCGGCGCGCCAGCCTCCGACCCCACCCAACGCCGATCGGATCGCGTTCTCGCGCAACAGTTGCGCGACGATCAGAGATCGGCGGCGACGAGGTCCAGTTCCTTCCACTTGCGCAGTTTCAGGCCAAGCGTGCGCACGCCAATGCGAAGTTCGCTGGCCGTCTTCTGGCGATGGCCCTTGTGCCGGTGCAGGGTCGCGACGATAACATCGCGCTCGATGTCTTCGAGCGGCCGGTCGAAGACGGGAATGGCGATCTGCTCGCCGCCGATGGGGGGAATTGCGGAATCGGCGGGTATCCGGGCGGTGCGAGGGGCGAGACCGTTGCCCAGAGGCTGGCGAACGACGACGTCGCAGATCACGTCCATCGGATCCGCAGGATCGGCCGCTGCCGCGCCAGCGGACATCGTCATCTGCAGCCAGGGCGCCACCAAGTCCGCCGGGATGGTCTCGCCCGGCGAGAGGATGCTCGCCCGCTCGCAGATGTTGTAGAGTTCGCGCACGTTGCCAGGCCAGTCGTAGGCCGCGAGCAGCTGCAGCGCCGGTTCGTCAAAGCGGCGCTGGGGCCGGCCCTCTCGGCGCGCCACCAGGCCGAGGAAGTGGTCCGCCAGCAGAGCCACGTCGGGCCGGCGCGTGCGCAGGGGTGGGACGCGCACGGGCAGCACGTTGAGCCGGAAGTACAGGTCCTGGCGGAATGCGCCGCGATTGACGGACTCTTCAAGGTCCCGGTTGGTCGTGGCAATGACGCGCACGTCGGTGCGTTGCGTGACGCTCGACCCGACGCGCTCGAAGGCCCGCTCCTGCAGCACGCGCAGCAGTTTGGCCTGAATCTGCGGCGGAATCTCGCTGATTTCATCGAGCAGCAGGGTTCCGCCATCGGCGAGTTCAAACCGGCCCTTACGCAAGCGGTCCGCGCCGGTGAAGGCGCCCTTTTCGTGGCCGAAGAGTTCCGACTCGAGCAGCGAAGGCGAGAGTGCGGCGCAATTGAGCGTGAGCAGCGGTCCGGTCGCGCGGTCGCTCAGCGCGTGGACGAGTTGCGCGACGACTTCCTTGCCCGAGCCTGACTCACCAGAGATCAGCACCGTTCCCTGCGTGGGCGCGATGCGCTCGATCTGCTGGCGCAACTGGGCCATGAGCGGCGTCTGGCCCACCAGGGTGGGCTTGTCGCTTCCGCGGCCGCGCGTCGATTCGAGCTTGCTCTGCAGCACGGCGTTTTCGCGCAGGAGCCGGGCGTGCTCAACGGCGCGCCGGAGCGTTGCGACGAGTTGATCGCCTTCGAAGGGCTTGGTGATGTAATCGAAGGCGCCCGTCTTCATGGCCTGCACCGCCGTCTGCACCGTGGCGTAGGCCGTCATCAGCACGACGGGCAATTGCTCGTCGTGCCGCCTGATTTCGGCGAGCAGTTCGAGACCGGTCATGCCGGGCATCTGCAGGTCGGTAATCACCGCCGCAGGTCGCTGCTCGGCGATCATCTTCATGGCTACAGCGCCGTCGGGAGCCACGGCGGCCTGCATGCCGGCCCTGGCCAGCGTGGTGGCCACACTGTCGCGCATCAGTTCCTTGTCATCCACTACAAGCACTCGCACGATGGTCGGCTCCTCCCGAAGTCGTCAGGTGTGATGTGAAGCGGCCGGCGCCGCGGCCGGCCTCGATGCCGTGGGCAGACGCAGCGCGATCGACGCGCCGCCCGCGCCGTTGCGTCCGACGGTGATCTCGCCGCCGTGCGCATCGACGATGCGGTGCACGATCGCCAGCCCCAGGCCGGTGCCGCTCTGTCGCGTGGTGAAGAAGGGATTGAAGATCCGCTCGACGATTTCCGGCGGGATTCCGGGGCCGGTGTCGTCGATCGTGAGGATGCACCATTCGTCTCCGGCGCCATCGTCATCTGGCGCCGACGGCGGGCGATCTGCGCGGAGGGCGGCCGAAAGGGTCAAGGTGCCGTCGCCCGACATGGCTTCGATCGCGTTGCGGATCAGGTTGACCAGCGCCTGGTTGAGCACGGCGGCGTCGACGTGCAGTGCAGGCAAGCGTGATTCGTTCTTGAGGTTCCGTCGAACCTCGACGCGCGAGTCGTGCAGCAGCCCGCGGCAGGCTTCGATCGCCTGGTCGAGCAGCGAGGTCACGCGCGCCGCGGCCGGGTTTATCTTCAACTCGCGCGCAAAGTTGAGCACGTCGCCGACAACCGCATCCAGGTCGCGCACGGCGCGGGCGATCTGCGCCGCCAGGCGGTTTGAATCCGGCCGGTCCGAAAGATCTTCCGCCAGCATCGAGGCGTACAGGCGGATCGAAGCCAGCGGATTGCGAATCTCGTGCGCGATGCCTGCGGCCATCTGGCCAAGCGCCGCCAACTGACGCGAGCGGCGCAACTGCTCGTTCGTCTCGTGCAGTTCATGGTTGAGCCGCCGGACTTCGGCCTGCAGCGTCTGGTGCGCGCCCTGCAGGCGGTCGGTGACCTGCGTGAATGCGGTCATGATCTCCGCGAGGTCCTGGGCCTCGCGGGCGGCGAGCGCGGAGTCGATTGGGGGGCGCTGATCGGTCTCTTCACGTTCGATCAATGCCGGCTGCTCAAGATGTTCGATCACACTCGGGCTCATGGGTCAGCCTCGCCTGTCCATGAAGCGCGTTCGACCCGGCGCTGCTGCCGCGGTCGTCCCCGTGACGTAAGCGCGATTGGAGTTGCGCCCCGTGAGCAGTTCGCCCAGCGCGTCGCTGACTTCGGTCCTGATCTCGCTCAGCCGCTCGCTGAGCAGTGCATCAATCGTGCGAACACGCTGGAGCAGATCGTCGAATCGGCCGGCGAGCGTTTCGGCCTCGCGCCGCGGCGCGGGTCCGAGCGTGGCAAGGTGAGCGGGCCACGAAGGACAGCACGCAGCGAACTGGCGATTCAGGCGGCACAACTCGTCCACAAGCGGGCGCCGGGCGTCGAGCAGCGGCATCGCCTCGTCAGATTGCCCTTGCTTGAGTTGATCGAGGAGGTCGCCCGAGAACCGTTCGAGTTGCAGGCAGATCTCGACCTGCTGGCCCAGGAGATGAACCGGGTCGTGGTCTTTGAAAGCGACGGTGCTGGTGCGTGTTGCGGTCATCCTGACCTTCCGTCCGTGGCCGGCTCCGCCGGCCGTCGCTGTGATGCGTCAATCTTCCTCTACATCATCCATCGCCGCGTGAAATCATGAACTTTTCGCCTCGCTCGCTACGGCGAAGGGCTCTGGGCCGAAGTCAGTTCGCCCTGCGCGGTCATCTCGTTGGAGCGAAGCACGCGCTCCCAGGCATCGCGATCGAGCGGCAGCGGGCTGCTCTCGAATGCTGCGGCCGGCAGATCGCGCAGCAGCCGCCAGGCCCGGTTCTGTGCCGTGCGGGCGGCGGGCAGGTCATTCAGCGCCGCGTAGGCGTTGACGATCTGGATCAGCGCCACAATCGCCGTGGCGTCCTCGCTGTAGCGGTCCGCAACGCCCGAGTAGAGCCGGATCGCTTCGTGATAGGAGCCCTGGTCAAAAGCGCAGTCCGCCCGCCAGAACGCGGCAAACTTGAGGTTCTGGCTCACCTCGGGCGAGCGCTTGTAGGGTTCGATTGACTCGAAGCCGCCGATGGCGATCGCGTAGTGCCTGGCCGCCTCGGCGAGATGTTCATCACGTGTCTGGTTCAACTGGATCCGCTCGGCCTCGGGCCGCTCCAGCGCGAGTTCCTCCTCGATGGATTTGGCGCTGAGCCGGTAGGCGTGGGCCAGTTCGTAGTGCAGATGGTTGAGTCGTGGGTCCGCGGGGTAGCGTTCGATCGCCTCGGTGAGACGGCGGATGGCCTCGGGGTAGTACTCGGCCGGGGGGCGGGGCATTGGATATTCGGCGGCGTGGCTGTAGAGCCTGCCCAGTTCGATGAGCGCATCGGCGAATTCCCATGCATCCGGATCAAGTTCAGCGCCGCCATCCACCACGTGCGTGAGCAGTCGTTCAGCCTCGGCGGGATTCGGCCGCTCCAGTCTGAGATAGCACTGCGCCAAGGGCACGTAAGAGCGGTGCGCTTCGATTGAGTTGTGGTGGTCGGCGATGAGCGTCTTGAACTGGGCGATGGCGCCCTCGTAGTCGCCCAGAGACTGGTAGGACCGGCCAAGCATGTGCACTCCCCAGAGTTCGCGCGACTGGCCGGCACTCAGGCGGACAAACTCCTTGAGGCACTGGACGGCCACGAGGTATTCGCCGCCGCGGTCGAAACACCTCGCCGCCCAGCGCAGCGATTCTGCCGCCGCGTCGGGATCGAGTTGAATCGCCATTTCCGCCAGCAGGCGGTAGTACTCTCCGCCATCAAGGAAGAAGCGCTGCGCCTGGCGGCGCGTAGCGGCATCGACGCGCGACGCATCATCCGGCTGGACGGGCAGGCCTTCGGCGTCGAGCTGGACGCCGGCGGCGGACCACGCCTCGGCCAGGATCTGGTCACCCAGCGACCAGTTCGTCTCCGCCAGCCGCAGCACGAGATCCTGAGGCATGTCCCTGGCCGTGGGATAGAGGCTCTCCGCCAGCTTCGCGAATTCCAGTGCCTCGAGCAGCCGTCCGTCATCGCGCCGCCGGTCATGCCAGACGAGCAGACTGGTGCAGACCTGGCGCGGGGTCAATTGCGGCGTCTCATCCGGGCGTTGCCGCGCCGCCTCAAGAGCGCGCACGACCGCATGGTAGTCGTTGACCGACTCATTATGGTTACCGAGCTGGGCTTGCACCTCCGCCCTGGCCATCAGGGCGGGCAGGTAAGCGCGCGTGCCGGGATAGGTGACGACGACATCGTCGAGCATCTGGTATGCGTCATCCCATTTCTGCCGCTGCTGGACGATGCGAGCCTGGAGCAGTAGCGCTTCGCCGCGCAGCGCGCTGGAATTGGAAAGCCCCTCGGCCGCGGTCTGGAGGTGCTCCTCGGCGCGTGCGTAGTGGCCCAATTCGAAGTAGCCGCGGCCCAGAAGCAGGTAGAGTTCAGGAAAGTCCCGTACGCCGTCGGCGCGCAACTGCTGCATGGCCACGAGCAGTTTGTCGATCGCCTCGTTGACAAATCCCTGGCCGAGCCGCAGTTCCGTCAGCCGCGCATAGGTCCAGATCCGATCCTCAGGCGCGAGATCGGGTTCGGTCATGAGTTTCATAAGCAGATCGACGGTCTCGGCGTACCGGTCTTCGGACATCGCCAGATTCTGATCGACAAGAGACTTGATCAGGCGCTGGCGGAGCGGCGCGGCGGTGGGAGGCAGCCGTTCGATGAGCGGCGGCACTTCGTCCGCCCGGTTCAGGCGGATGAGCGCATCGGCCTGCTGAAAAACCTGCTGGGGCGTCAGCGTTGCGCCGCTTTCCTCGGCGTCAACGTAACCGTCCACGGCTTGAGTCAGGTTGTGCGAGGCGTCCCCACCATCCGCCAACTGCCGGGCGTAAAAGAGATCCGCCCGCGTCGCGAGGAACCGGCGGATGTCTTCCTCGGTCATCCTGAGGCCATAGCGTTCGGTTTCGACGAGTTTATCGATCGCGGCCTCGTACTCGCCGGCGTCCCCGAGCCGCTTCACTTCCCTGAGCACCTCGGGAAAATCGATTGAAGGCCGGGTCGTGAACATGAGCACGACCGCCAGCAGCACCAGGCCCGCGCTGGCCACCGCGGCAGGCAACTGCCACACGTGTGCCCATGAAACCGGTGCGGCGGCCGGCGCCTGGTCGGGAGTCGGATTCTGATTCTGCTCAGGCGCCACGGCTGACTTTCATCTGACGAGGCGGCTGAACGCGGCCGCCGAGGTCCAGATCGTTTATCGGCAGCCCGCGGCCGGCGGCTGCATCTCAGCGCAGAATCTGCCGGTCGAAAGCTCGCGGCAGCGATCGATGTTCGGCGGCGACCTTTTTATGAGGACGATTGAGCGTCCGCAGCTGCACGCTTCTCCGCCAGGCGCCGGGCGTACTGCCGCACCCACGTCTCCCAACTCTTGCCCAAGGCCGTGTCGCGCCCCGTGAAGGCGAGCCGGCGGATCTGCCGCGCGGGGACAGTCTCCTTGGCCGGCGAGGAGGTCAGCATGAGCCGAACCAGCAGCCGGCCCTGCTCATCGTGGCGACGGTCGAACAGGTAGCCTTCGACGGTTCGGCCGCCATCGAGCGTGAGCGTCACGTCGCCGCGGTAGTCGAAGGCCAGTTCGAGCGCTTCTTCCGCTTGGCGAGGGTCGGCAAAGTCGTAGACCCGGCCCTCGGGCGAATCGGCGGCTGCGGCCGGAACATGATGTTCGTGTTCGACTTCAGACATGAGGGATTGGTCAGGAGAACGAGAGCGAGCGGCCGGATTCGAGATCGAGCAGTTGCCAGTGCGTCGTCTTGCAGATTCGCGTCAGCACCGTCCAGGCGATGTCCTCGTCGAGCACGGCGACGAGCATCTGGCTCAGTTCTTCGGCGCCCGGCGTCATCTGCATGGTCAGGCCCGGGCCGTAAAGGAATTCGCCGCCTTCGACATCGGGACAGGTGTTGAACTTCGAAAGCGTGGCGAGCACTTCGCGCTTTGAGCCGAGGGTGGGTGCTTCATCCGGATCGCTGGGCGCCGGGCCGGTGATGACAAGTTGCCGCTTGGCCAAGGGCTTCAGTCCTTTGTGCGCGAGCCGGCCCGCGCCTTGACCTCATCGGCCTGCTTGAGCAGCTCGACGGATTTTTCAACCAGCACATCCATCGAAAACGGTTTCTGCAGGTACAGATCGGCGCCGAGCCCCGTCGCGAAAGAGCGGTGCCGCTTGCCCTCGTTGGCCGTGATCATGATCACCACGGGCGAGTCTTCGTAGCCCTTGATCTTCTCAAGGACCAGGAAGCCGCTGCGGCCGGGAAGCATCATGTCCAGAACCACCAGGTCGGGCTTTTCGTCGAGGCAGATTCGAACCGCCGAGTTGCCGTCGGACACGGTTCGCGTGCGCGCGCCTTCCGCCTTGAACACCGTCTCGACGGACTCGCGTATGTCAGATTCGTCATCGACAATGAGCACGGATCGGTCGGCAAGTTGGCCTTGCGGCTGGGGCATCGCATCTTCTCCTCTGCTGCGCGGCAGCCACGGTGGCGACAGGCGCCATGGCGGATCAGCGGCGCGGGCGGGCGGTGGGTGTCCATAAGGATACGCGCCGCCCGCCAAGCGGGGAAGGTCAGGGGGAAATGGACGCCAGCCCAGCTTCCACAGCCGAATCCGGAGCCGACCGGACCATCTCCACCACTCCCACGTCGACCGGAATGAGCAGCCGCAGCTTCCCGTCCTCGGTCTTTTTATCTGCGTTCATGGCGCTGAGCACTTCGGCCAGAGGTGGGCTGGAGGTGAGGCGCACGGGGAGCCCGAGCTGCCCGATGACCGCGCGCAGCCTGGGCCGCAATTCGAGGTCGGTGATCTTGAGATGCTCGCCCGCGGCGCAGGCCGCCAGCAGACCAAGCGCTACGGCCTCGCCATGTTCAAGGCCGAGTTCCGGCCGCGTTTCGATGGCGTGCGCGAAGGTGTGGCCGAGGTTGAGCAGCAGGCGCTGACCGGTTTCTCGCTCATCGCCGGCGACGACGTCGGCTTTGATCCGGGCGTTTCGTGCAATGAAGTCGATGAGTTCACCGCTTCGGGCCGGCTGAAGCGCGGCGCTGTGAGCCTCGATCCAGTCGAGCATTGACGGGTCGGCGATGAGCGCGTGTTTGAGGCACTCGGCCAGGCCGCAGCGAAAGGCGCGCGGCGGGAGCGTGTGCAGCGTCGCGGCGTCCATGAGCACGGCCGCGGGGTGGTGAAACGCGCCGACGAGGTTCTTGCCCAGGACTGCGGAACCGGGCAGGGGAAAGTTGACTCCCGTCTTGCCGCCGATTGACGCATCCACCATGCCCAGCAGCGTGGTCGGCGCGTTGATGAGCGTGATGCCGCGCATGAACGTTGCGGCGGCGAATCCGGCGAGGTCGGTCGTTACTCCTCCGCCGAGCGCGATCAGGGCGCTCGACC
Source organism: Phycisphaerales bacterium (assembly GCA_020852515.1). Taxonomy (NCBI): domain Bacteria; kingdom Pseudomonadati; phylum Planctomycetota; class Phycisphaerae; order Phycisphaerales; species Phycisphaerales bacterium. The sequence continues at coordinate 361,893 of JADZAS010000016.1, read as the reverse complement.
GATCCAGCGAGGCTGCAAGCATCGCCTCGTACAGGCGAGCGGCCGATTCGACGGTTTTATGTGCCTCGCCGGACGGCACGGCAATCTGATGGCAATCGAAGCCCGATCTGGAGCACGCGCGTGCAAGCGTCTGCCCGTGCGTTTGAGCGACGGCGGCGTCGCAGATGATGGCCAGGCGCCGGCCGCGAACGTGCGGCGAGAGGATTTCACCCGCCTCTTCGAGCAGCCCGGAGCCGACGTGGATGGCGCATTCGCGCGGCGCTGAGGCCACGTGCAGATCGATGCGAACGCGGTGGCGATCACTCATGCGTCATCGTATCTTCGCCGCGCCGGCGGAGTTCGGCCAGCGCCTCGGCGGGCTCATCGGGAAGATCCGCGTCGTTCCACTGCGGCTCCCCGGCATCGACGCCTGAAACAGGACCGCCCGCCAACCGCGGTCGTGCCGCTCTTCGCACAATCAGCAGCATTGCCCCGCCGACCACCAGTGCTGCGACCAGCCCGGTCCATTCGTCGATGCCGCCGCTCCGAAGCGGCGTATAGCGAGGACTGGTGCCGACGAAAACGAGAATGCGCCGCGGCAGCGGCGTCGCGCGCACAGTTTGAACCATGGTTTCGCGTAGGGGGTGAAGATCCGCCATTGCGGTCTTCCAGAATGCCGCATCGAGTTCGATCGAGTCGATGTACGTTGGCGCTGCCGCCGCATCGGGCGATGATGGTGTTGGCGGTTCATAGACGAGCAGCAGAATCGGTTCGACGATCGCCGGAGAACTCGTCTGCCACGCGCTGAGGCCGTCGATGCCAAAAGCCCGCTCGGCAACGCGCGTCGCAGGCCCGGTCATGAAGTGAAATGTCCGGCCACGGAACTCAGCCGGAGTTTGGGCGATGGCGATCCAGTCCGGTGCGGCAGCGCCGCTCGAGGCGGTCGCGATCAGGGCCGGTGAGATGAGCGCATCCAGGCCTGCGTCCGCCGCGAGCGGCTGATCGTCGACGACATCGCCGAGCGCTTCGAGCGCTGTCGGCGTCAGGCCGGCCGGTGGGGAGGACAGCAGGACCAGAAGCGCCAGATGCAGGGGCATCAACATGGTGGATTCTAACGCAAAGCCTCCACTGGCTCTGGCGCGCCGAGTGGCCATCTACCACTCGTAGCCCATGTCTTCAGCGATGCGGTAGACGCTGGCGAACAGGACGGCGGCGTATTGGCACGTGCGCGCAGCCGGTGCATCCCCTTCACTCTGCCAGTGCGCTGCCAACTGCTCAAGTTCGTGGATGATGGGTAGGGCGTTACGGGCCCCCGCAATTGTCGCACTCGCCTCTGAGTCACTTCCGGAATGCATGACGGATTCGGTCATCCGAAAGGAATCTGACGACGTCACCCGAGCGAAGAACTCGCGATCGCGGGATGTTGGTCACCGCGGGGTGGTTCATGCCTTGATTATCGGCGCGATCTCGGCTGGATGCCAAATGCCTTCGGTGACCCTTCGCCGCCTACTCCCACTCGATCGTCGCCGGGGGCTTGGAGCTGATGTCGTAGACCACCCGGTTTACGCCGCGGATTTCGTTGATGATCCGCGAACTGATCGTCGCCAGCACGCTGAAGGGAATCCGCGCCCAGTCGGCGGTCATGAAGTCCTGCGTCTCCACCGCGCGGATCGCCACCACGCTTTCGTAGGTCCGCCCGTCGCCCATCACGCCGACCGACTGGATGGGCAGCAGGACGGCGAAGACCTGGCTGGTGCTGCGGTAGAGGTTGTTGGCCACGATCTCTTCGAGCAGGATTTCATCGCAGTCGCGCAGCAGATCGAGCCGCGCTTTGGTCACCTCGCCGACGATGCGCACCGCCAGCCCCGGGCCGGGGAACGGATGGCGCCAGATGATCTGGTCCGGCAGGCCGAGTACGGCCCCGAGTTTTCGCACCTCATCCTTGAAGAGATCGCGGAGCGGCTCGATGAGTTTGAAGCCAAGTTGCTCAGGCAGGCCGCCGACGTTGTGGTGCAACTTGATGTTCGCCGCGGTCCCGGCGTGGCTGTGGCCGGATTCAATCACGTCGGGATAGAGCGTGCCTTGCGCGAGGAATTCGAAATCGCCGATCTCGGCGGCCGTCTGCTTGAAAACTTCGATGAATCGATGGCCGATGCGGCGGCGCTTCTCCTGCGGGTCGAGCACGCCCTTGAGATCCCCCAGAAACTGCTCTGACGCATCGACGACGCGCAGGTCCGCCTGGAAGTGATCGCGAAAAGTGGATTCGACCAGTTGCCGTTCCGCTTTGCGAAGCAATCCATTGTCGACAAAGACGCAGGTCAGTTGCTCGCCGATGGCCCGAATGAGCATCGCCGCCAGCACCGATGAGTCGACGCCGCCCGAGAGGCCGCAGATGACGCGCTTGGCGCCCACTTCCTCACGGATGCGTCTGCACTCACTTTCGAGGAATTCGCTCATTCGCCACGTGCCCTTGCACTGGCAGATCTCGAAGATGAAGTTGCGCAGGATGTCGATGCCGTGCGGCGTGTGGGTCACTTCCGGATGGAACTGGATGCCGTAGAACTTGTGCTTGAGGTGACGCACCGCGGCGATGGGGCAGGTGGGAGTCGTTGCGATGGCTTCGAACTCCTGCGGCAGCGTCTCGACCTGGTCGCCGTGACTCATCCACACAGTCGTCGAGGCGGGCAGGTCGACAAGCAGCCCGCGCTCCTCCACGGGCAGGATGTTCAGGTTCGCCCGGCCGAACTCGCGCTTGCCTGCGCTGCGGACGTCGGCGCCGAGCATCTGGCAGCCCAGTTGCATGCCGTAGCAGATGCCCAGGACCGGCACGCCCATCTCAAAGAGCCGCTCATCGCAGCGCGGGGCGCCGAATTCGTTGACGCTCGCCGGCCCGCCCGAGAGGATAATGCCCTTCGGACGGAACTGCGCCAGCGTTTCAATCGGCGCAGACGGCGCAACCAGCACGCTGAACGCCCCGGCCTCGCGCACCCGCCGAGCGATCAGTTGCGCGTATTGCGAGCCGAAGTCCAGAATGACGATGACTTCTGTGTTGTCGGGAATGCGGATGGTCGGTGAAGTGACGGCCATGGACGCGCGACCCTTTTCGAGGTGGGAAACGAGAGTGTATGGCTGATTCGCCGCCCATCCAATCCACGAGGTTCCCGAACCGCCGGTCCGAGTCGCGCCTCCGGGGGCGAACGGCTCTCGGCATGCGCCTGAGGCCCTACCATTGGCCGATGCGGTGTGCCTCCTTTCTTGTGCCGGCTGTGATTGGCGCGACCCTGCTCGGCCCGGCGTCATGTGGTCCGCCGGCGATCACGGGCGACTTCGACTCGCCGCAGCCGGCGGCACGGCTCTTCGCCACCCGTCGCGCCGCAGCCGAGACCGACCCCGGCAAGGTCCGGGCCGCCATCCCCGGTCTCATCCGCAACCTCGAATCGGACGATCCCGCGGTTCGCCTGCTCAGCGCCGAGGCGCTCTACGAACTGACGGGGGAGACCTGCGGCTACCGGCACTATGACCCGGAGTGGGTGCGGTCCCCCGCAGTGAAGCGATGGAGCGAAGCCTGGCTCGGCGGCGAACTCACCCTGCGCGACGGCACGCCGCTGCTGCCGGATACACTTGAAACGACCTCAGCGAGCGAAAGGACGCTCCTTGACCGCTGACCCTCACGTGAAGATCGACATGCTCTCTCAGCCGCGCTACCTCGCCGGAGCGCGGGCGATGATCGCGTCGGTGGCCCGGCGGCTGGGCTTTCGCGAGGCCGACTGCGCCCACGTGGCGCTGGCGCTCGATGAAGCGCTGTGCAACGTGATCAAGCACGGCTATGGGAAGCGTGAAGACCAGCACATCTGGATCAGCGTCTGGCCGCTTGAGGGTCAGTGTTGCGGCATCCGCATTCTCATCGAAGATCGCGGGCGCCAGGTCGAGCCGTCGGAGATCCGGTCGCGCCAACTCGATGACATCCGGCCCGGCGGCCTCGGCGTGCACATCATCAGCCAGGTGATGGATCGAGTGCAGTACGAGAAGCGCGACGGCGGCGGCATGTCGCTGCTCATGGAAAAACACATCGCGGGCGAGCAGTCGATGCCGCAAGCCAGGAAGGAACCGGCCTGACATGGCCAGCACAGACGAAGTCCCGGTTGAATTTGAGCAGCAAGGCGACGCCGTCGTCCTGCGCCCTTCGGGGGAGATCGATCTGGCGCGCTCGCCGTCGCTGCGCACGACCATCAGCCGCGCGCAGACCGACAAGCCGCGGCGTCTGATCTTCGACCTCACGGAAGTGCCCTATATGGACAGTTCGGGCGTGGCAACGCTCGTCGAGGCCATGCAGGTTGCCCGCCGCTACCACGGATCCGTGATTCTCTGCGGCCTGCACGAGCGGGTTCGTTCAATCTTCGAGATCGCCCGGCTCGATATGGTTTTCAAGATCGTCGATTCGCTTGACGAGGCGCTGCTGGCCTAGGCTGCACCGCCTCGACTGCCGCCTGTTGATTTGCACTGCATCCCATGAGCGAAGCTGAGCCCCAGACCGAGCCCGCCTCCTCCCGCGCCGTGCAGGGCGTCGCGTTTGTCGGTGAGCGGTGGCTCGACTTCCAGCACAACGTCGGGGGCGTGTGGTACCTCTTCGTTGACGTGATGCGCTGGATCACCAAGGCGCTCGCCTCGCGCCGCATCCGGCTGGGCCGCGTCGCTATCGTCAGCCAGGTCGTCCGCCTTGGCGCGCGGGCCATCGGCATCGTGATGCTGCTCTCGATGGCCATCGGCGCCATCCTGGCGCTGCAGATGGAGCCGCCGCTGCGCGATTTCGGCCAGACGGACAAGATCGCCAACATCATCGGGGTGGCGGTGCTGCGCGAACTGGGCCCGCTCATCAGCGCCGTTATCCTCACCGGCTTTGCCGGCGCCGCCGTCGCCGCCGAGGTCGGGACCATGGTGGTCGGCGAGGAAATCGAAGCGCTCGAGGCACACGCGCTCAATCCGGTGCGGTTTCTCGTGGTGCCGCGCGTGATCGCGACCACGTTCTCGCTGGTGTGCCTGACGGTGATCTCCAACATCGTCGCGATCGCCGCGGGCATGTTTATTTCGGTCTACGTGCACGATGTGCCGGCGGTGCAGTACTGGGACAACACGCTCAGCCAGTGCAAACCCGGTGACCTGCTCACGGGGCTGGTCAAGGCGGCGGTGTTCGGGATGCTCATCGGACTGATTTCGTGCTACAACGGCCTGCGCGTAACCGGCGGCGCCGCGGGCGTCGGTCGCGCCACCACCGCGACCGTGGTGGCGAGCGTGGTGTCGGTCATCTTCGCCGACCTGATCTTCACCACGATCTTCTTCTCACTCGAGTGGACGTGATTCACCATCGGTAGCCGATGGGCTGCTCAATCCACGCGCCCAGGTCGCGCACCACCATCATCCAGAGGACGGCGGCGGCGACGAGGCAGGCGAGAATTGCCGCGCCCGTCCAGAGGCCGGTGCCAAGCAACCAGCAGATGCCGTACACGCCGATCCAGAGCGAGCCGTAGCGCTGGAGTTTTTCGGCCGCAAAAGTTGGGCTGGACGCAAAGCGCACTTTGTGGACGCTGCTGATGAGAAAGAGCAGAGCCGCGGCGACAGGCCAGATGATCCCCACCCACGGAAAGGCCGGGTCCCACAGCCAGCCCTTCTCGCGCGATTGCCAGAGCAGAAACACGCAGATCGCGATGTACCCGATCACGCCGCCGATGATCGTCAGCGGAGTGAGGCGCGGCCGCTTCTGCTCGAGCCGGTAAGCGGCGGCCTGCACCACCATGGCATGCGCCACCACGAGCATGATCGGCCAGACGAAGCGCAGGCCGAAGTTGAGAATGAGCATCTCTGACGCGTAGACCACTCCCAGCGTGACCAGGCCGACTCCCGGCACGTACTTGGCCGCGGCGTTGTAGAAGAGAATCGCCGCGGCGCAGAAAAGCGTCATCAGCAGCACCGTCTGATCGAGAATCGCCGCGACCAGAAGCGCGCTGAGCAGCGAAACAAAGCCGATGATCGCCGCGGCCTGGGCCGAGATGCGTCCCGAGGGGATTGGCCGGTTGGGCGCGAAGGTGGTGTCCCGGTTGGCGTCAAAGACGTCGTTGAGCGCGCCGCCGTAGGTCGAAAGCCCCACGCCGAGGATCGACGCCAGGGCTAAGGCGATCCAGAGAGGCGATTCGCCGATCCTCGCCGCCATCTGGTGCTCGAGATTGACATCCCGCGACCACAGGATGATGAACCACAGGTTGGCCACGGCGGCGAACGCGTGCGTCAGCCGGGTGAGTTGCACCGTCGAGAGCAGGTTGACGACGAGCGGGCGGATCATTGGCTCTCATGGTAGAACCCGCCGCAACCGGGCGGCAGCCGTTTCCATCGCCTCCAGCATGCGCCGGCCGCCACCTGTCTGGAACCCCGCCCCGCCAGCTCGTACCATCCCTTCTCGATTCATGGTTCAAACTCTCGATCCACAGCGTGATGTTGCCTCGCTTCGCGTGGCGATCGTCCGAAGCACCTACCATTCCTGGGCTACGGGAAAGATGCTCGAAGCAGCCGTCGATCGCTGGCGGCGCCTCGGCGGGCATGAGCAGTCGCTGGTTGTGGCCAGCGCTGCGGGCACATGGGAGTTGCCCGCCATCGCCCGCGCCTTGGCGCAGAGCGGAGCAGTGGATGCCATCGTCGCCCTGGGCGCGGTCATTCGCGGTGAGACGGACCATTTCGAGTACATCTGCCAGGGAGTTACGCAGGCGCTGGCTGACGTGACCTCGCGCACTGGCGTGCCCGTTGGTTTTGGCGTGCTCACCTGCGACACCGCCGAGCAGGTCAAGGCCCGCACGGGAGGCGATGCAGGCAACAAGGGCGCGGAGGCCATGGACGCCGCCGTGCAGACCGCACTCATGATTCGGGCCGTGCAGGCAATGCGGCCAGGGGAAAGTTGAACCACGTGTCTACTCCGACTCCGCACAACGTCCGCCGCCTCGCCCTGCAGATGCTCTATCAGCTCGATGCGCGTCAGGGTGAAGACGCGGATGCGATTCGCGATTCGCTGCTCAACGCGTCGCGCGGCGAGCAATTCTCCGGGCCGTGGGCCGTGCCCACGCTCGACGACCCGAGCGCCCATCGCCAGGCGTTTGTCACGGCGCTGGCCGCATGGAACGCGCGCGGCCAGGCCGATCAGATGGCCACGGCCCTGGCGCCCGAATGGCCGACGCACCGCCAGCCCGTGGTCGATCGCAATGTGATCCGCCTGTGCTGGTACGAGATGACCGAAGGCGGCGTGCCCCCCAAGGCCGCCGTGAACGAAGCCATCGAACTGGCCAAGGAATTCGGCACCGACCGCAGCGGCGCGTTTCTCAACGGCGTGCTCGATCGCATGCTCAAGCGCGTGCTCAACGCCGAGCACGAGCACGAGCACGAAGCCGGCGAAGCGCGCGAGCCGGTGGACAACCCGGTCCTGCACACCGAGTACTGGAGTTCCGAATAGACCGATGGGGCTCTTCTCCTCGACCGTCGGAGCGATCAAAAAGGGGCTGTCGCGCACCCGCGACTCGTTCGTGGGGGGCCTGCGGTCGCTGTTGCGCGGTCGGAAGCTCTCCGAAGACGTCATCGACGAGATCGAATCGCGCCTCATCCAGGCCGACGTGGGGGTCCGCACGACCACGCGGCTGATCGAGCATCTGCGCGAGCAGTATCGGGCAGGCAAAGTCACACAGGGCGAGCAGGTCATCGGGTTCCTCAAGACGGAACTCAAGTCTTACTGGCCCGCGGCAAATCGACAGATCGCGCGCGCTGCATGCAAGCCGACGGTGATCCTCGTCGCCGGCATCAATGGCGCGGGCAAAACCACCAGCGTCGCCAAGATTGCCAAGAGCCTGCTCGACGAGAAGCGCAGCGTCATGCTGGCCGCGTGCGACACGTTCCGAGCCGGGGCGGTGAATCAACTGACGATCTGGTCTCAACGCCTCGGCGTTCCGATCATCAAGGGCCAGCAGAATTCCGATCCCGCCTCCGTGGCGTTCGACGCCTGCGAAGCGGCGATGGCGCGCGGCGTGGATGTACTCGTCATCGACACCGCCGGTCGGCTGCACACGCAGGATCCGCTGATGAAGCAGCTCATCAAGATCCGCGACGTGGTCGCCAAGCGCATTGCCGGCGCGCCGCACGAGGTGCTGCTTGTGCTCGACGCGACCACCGGCCAGAATGCCATTGAGCAGGCGAAGAAGTTCAAGGAGGCGATCAACGTCACGGGCATCTTCCTCGCCAAACTCGACGGCACGGCCAAGGGCGGCATCGTCATCGCGATCCGCGAGGCGGTGGACATCCCCGTCAAACTCATCGGCGTCGGCGAATCGCCCGAAGACGTCGAACCCTTCGACCCCGAAACGTTCATCGAGTCGATGTTCGCGGAATAGTTTCGCACAATACCAGACCGACGCGCCAGCGAGGACGAAGCCGACGACCTCGCACGAACTCGCCGCGCGCGCATCTGTCATGCTCGCGCTTCGATCTGGCATCGCTCACTCATTCAAGCCCGCGCGATCCAACCTCCGATCTCTACCACCAGCCAGTGCGATGGGAGGCACGATGAGCGAAGTTAGCCGAATCCTGTTTGAAGTGGGAGCGGGAACGCTTGCGACGGTGCTCGGCATCCTCTCCCAATGTCGCGCCGCTCGCCGCTCGCGCCAGGAAGCGGATTCCGGTGGCGGGATGTCTCTCGAAGAGATCGGCCTCCAACTCGACGCGCTCGATGCGTTGATCGAGGCGGAGACTGAGCCCGCCGTGCGAGTGCGACGTGAAGACCACGAGTGGCGGGCAATGATCCGGCGGACTCTGCTCGACATTGACGACCTGGCGGCCCTGCCCGATCCGCCGCCGCGCGGAGCGCACGACGAACTGCTTCAACTCGGCCCGCTCGGGACTGCGGTCGCCGACGCGATCTCCTCTGATCCGCAAGCCGGCCCGGGCGAGCGGGCGCGGGTGTTCCTGTCCACCGGACGGTTCTTTAATGGCAACGGCGGTTCATTCTCATTCCTGCTGGTTGGCAATCGCGGCCGCCAGCAGCTCACGATATCCTCAGGGGCGAGCCAGTCCGACATCGTTGCTTGGATTCGGCAGTTCTCCGAGTTCACGGGTATGGTCGGGCTTGTGGACACTGCGAACCCCGACCTGATCCGCCTGACGTCGTTGCGTCGCGGCGCAAATCACTTCGTCGGAGCCGGACGCATATCCGGCAGTCCGCATAACGCCTTCTACGACGAAAACCGCGCCAACCCCGCCGATCGCCAGCTCGATTTCGGCGCGTGAGCCGCGTCGGCCATACGATCCGCCGAGGTGCAGACGCTTTCGCAGATCCGTGAACTTCTCGCCCAGCGCGACCTGCGGCCGAAGCACCGCTTCGGGCAGAACTTTCTCCACGACCAGAACCAGCTGCGCAAACTGATCGCCGCCGCGGATGTGCGGCCAGGCGAATTGATCCTCGAAGTCGGCCCCGGCACCGGCACACTCACCGAGGCCCTGCTCGAAGCGGGCGCAGAAGTAGTCGCGTGCGAAATCGACGCCGACATGGCGGGCATCGTCGCCGAGCACGTGACGCCGCGATTCCCCGATCGCCTCACGCTCATCGAGACGGATTGCCTCTCCACCAAGCACGAGATTGCGCCGGAAGTGACGGCACATCTCCGCCGTCCGTTCAAGCTCGTGGCGAATCTGCCCTACCAGATCGCCAGCCCGCTGCTCTCGACGCTGCTCATCGACTGGGTCGACCCGGCGCCCGCCACGCCCTGCACGGGCATGTTCATCACCGTGCAGCGCGAGGCGGCCGAGCGCATCGTCAGTGGCCCGCGGACGAAGCAGTACGGCGTTCTTTCGGTGCTTTGCCAGGCGCTGGCCGAAGTTGAGATGATCGCCAGGCTCGGGCCGCAGTGCTTCTGGCCCGCGCCGAAGGTGGACAGCGCCATGATCGCCATCCGGCCGCGACCCGAACCGGCCGTGCACGACCGCCGCGGCTTTGCGGCCTTTCTGCAGCGTCTCTTCAGCAGTCGGCGCAAGCAGTTGGGCGGCATTCTCGGCCGCGACTGCCGCTGGCCTGAAGGGATAGATCCCTCGCAGCGACCTGAGGAACTTTCGGTGTCGCAGATCGCCGCGCTGCTCGAAGCCGTCAGAGGGTGAGTCACCCTGTTTTGATCCAGCGCAGCGTGAATTCTCCCGACAAGTCCGTCTTCGCGCGAACCTTCAGAGGGCCAGCCCCTATCATCGTTAAACAAGGTAATCTGGATCGTCTGGGAGTCCGACTCGACTCGCAGACCTGACACGTTGGGAGGGATTGGCATGGCAACAAACCGCTCAGGCAACATCAGACCCGGGGGCACAGGCGTCGCCACCCGCTCGCGGTCGGAACGCTCGGTCGCGCCGCCGGCGCCCGTGGAGGTCCCAGCGCTCGCCCGTCGGCAGACGCCGGGCGTCATCACGCACGACATGATTGCCGCGCGGGCCTACGAACTCTGGAAGATGCGCGGCGGCGATGCCGACCAGAACTGGCGCGAGGCCGAGCAGCTGCTGCGCAGCGGGATGTAGTCGTTCCGCCTGGCCGGTTCACTTCCGCTTGACGCTCTGCCGCACCTTCTTGCGAGGAGCAGGCGATTGCTTCTTGGGTGAGCGCTTGGCGCTGCGCGGCTTGGCCGGGCTCGCGCCATCGCCGCCGCCGAGATGTTTGCGCATCCACCGTCCGGTGTGGCTCGCGTCGATGCGCATCACGTCTTCGGGCGTGCCCGCGGCCACGACGCTGCCGCCCGCCTCGCCGCCTTCGGGGCCGAGGTCAATGATCCAGTCGGCGCACTTGACCACATCCAGGTTGTGTTCGATGACGACGAGCGTGTTGCCCTGTTCAGCGAGTCGATTCAGCACCGACAGCAGTTTCTTGATGTCGGCAAAGTGCAGCCCGGTGGTGGGCTCGTCGAGGATGTAGAGCGTGTGCTGGCTCTGGCCGTGCAGCGTCGAACCCTTGCCCAGTTCGGCGGCGAGTTTGATGCGCTGCGCTTCGCCGCCTGAGAGCGTCGTCGAAGGCTGGCCGATCTGGATGTAATCGAGCCCCACGTCGTGCAGGCACTCGAGCATGCGCAGAATCGCCGGGTGGGCTTCGAAAAACTCGACGCCCTCTTCGACGGTCATCGCCAGCACCTGAGCGATGTTCTTGCCCTTGAAGGTGATTTCGAGCGTTTCGCGGTTGTAGCGGGTGCCGCCGCACGCCTCGCACTCGACATAGACGTCGGGCAGGAAGTGCATCTCGATCTTCTTGGTGCCCTGGCCCTCGCAGACTTCACAGCGCCCGCCCTTGACGTTGAAACTGAACCGGCCCGGCTGGTAGCCGCGCACGCGGGCTTCCTTCGTCTTCGTGAAGAGTTTGCGGATGTCATCAAAGAAGCCGGTGTACGTCGCGGGATTGCTGCGCGGCGTGCGGCCGATGGGAGATTGATCCACGTCGATGATGCGGTCGATCTTGTTCAATCCGGTGATGCGCTTGTGCTCGCCGGGCTTGTCGCGGCCGAGGCTGAGATGGCGCCGTACGGCCTTGAGCAGCACTTCGTTTACGAGCGTCGATTTGCCCGAGCCGCTCACGCCGGTCACGCAGATGACGCCGCCCAGAGGAAATGAGACGTCAATGTTCTTGAGGTTGTTGGCGCTGGCGCCCTTGACGGTGATGGCCGTGCTCGCGCTCATCTCGCGCCGCTGCTGGGGAAGTTCAATGCGTTCTCTGCCCGAGAGATACTGTCCGGTGATCGAGTCCTTCGACGCAATAATGGCCGCCACGTCGCCCTGCGCGACGATGAGACCGCCGTGCACGCCCGGCCCGGGGCCGAGATCGAGAATGTGGTCGGCGGCGCGGATCATGTCTTCATCGTGCTCGACGACGATGACGGTGTTGCCGATGTCGCTCAGGTGTCGCAGCGTCGCAATGAGCCGGTCGTTGTCGCGCTGGTGCAGGCCGATGGTCGGCTCGTCGAGGACGTAGCACACGCCCACGAGTCCCGTTCCCACCTGCGTCGCCAGGCGGATCCGCTGCGCTTCGCCGCCCGAGAGCGTGCCCGTGCGCCGGTTGAGATTGAGATAGCCCAGGCCGACGCTGCGCAGGAAGCCGAGCCGGGCAAGAATCTCCTTGAGAATCGGCCGGGCGATCTCCTGCTGCTCGCGCGTCAGGACGAGGCCCGCGGCGAAGTCGTCCGCTTGCTCGACGGTCATCTCCGTGAAGTCGGCGATGTTGATGCGCCGCTCGCCGGGGCCGGTCAGGAAGACGTGCAGCGCTTCGACCCGCAGGCGCCGCCCGCGGCAGGCCGGGCAGGGTGTCTGGCTCAGCAGCATGCTCAGTCGCTCTTTCACCCGCTCGTTCTGCGTGTTGGCGAAGCGCTCCTTGAGGATCGGAATCACGCCGGTGAAGTGGGGGGCCGCCTTGCCGTTGCGCTTGCGGCCGCTCTGGCCCGAGCCGTCGAGGAGAATCGAGCGGTGCTCGCGCGGCAGCGAGGCAAATGGCGTGTGCATGTCGATGCCGAAGCGCTTGCACGCCCGCCGGATCGCCGCCGAAAACCACGAGCGGTACGCGTGGCCGATCTTCGCGAACGCGCTGATGGCGCCCTCCGCGATCGTCAGCGAAGGATCGTCAACGATGAGATCGAGATCGAACTCCTGGATCGTGCCCAGACCCAGGCACGTCGGGCAGGCGCCAAAAGGCGAGTTGAAACTGAACAGGCGCGGCTCGAGTTCCGGCAGACTGCACTCCGGATGCACCGGGCAGGCGAAGTGTTCGCTGTAAAGTTGATCCAACCAGGTGTCGGTTCCCTCCGCCCCTTGCTGGGTCGAGACGATCAGCAGCCCCTCGCCCAACCGCAACCCCGTCTCGACCGAATCCGCCATGCGCCCGCGCCCGTCCGCCCGGACGATCACGCGATCGATGACGGCTTCGATGCTGTGCTGTTCGTAGCGCCCGAGATTGAGCGGATTCTCGCCCGGCTCCTTGAGCGCTTCGCGCAGGTCGATGATGCCGCCGTTCACGCGGGCGCGGACGAAGCCTTCCGTTTGCAGCTTCTCGAGGACGTCACGGTGGTAGCCCTTCTTGCCGCGCACCAGTGGCGCCAGCAGCATGAGTTTCGTGCCTTCAGGCAGGGCCATGATGGCATCGACGATCTGCGTGGCGCTGGATCGCTGGATGACGCGATCGCAGAGAGGTTCGCTGCCGTCAGCGCCATGCCAGCAGCGCGGCGTGCCGCAGCGCGCAAAGAGCAATCTCAGGTAGTCGTAGATTTCCGTCGTCGTGGCAACGGTCGAGCGCGGATTGTGTCCGCTGGCGCGCTGCTCGATGGCGATAGTCGGCGGCAGGCCCTCGATGGTCTCGACATTGGGCTTCTGCAACTGGTCGAGGAATTGCCGCGCATACGCCGACAGCGACTCCATGTACTTCCGCTGACCTTCGGCGAAGATCGTGTCAAACGCGAGTGAACTCTTTCCCGAGCCCGACAGGCCGGTGACGACGATGAGCTGGTCGCGCGGTATATCTACGTCGATGCCGCGCAGGTTGTGCTCCCGCGCGCCGCGCACGCGGATGCTCTGGCTGGTTGAAGTCCGATTGGGCAAAGGCCGCTCCTGGTTGGAGTCAATGATATGCTCGGGCCACGGAATCACGGCCGGCCGGGCGTGCCACAAGGCCGAGACGGATGCGGCGAGACTCTTCCTCTACTGCCTCCGCTGCGCGCACGAGAAAAAATTCTTTATCCGAACAGCGGTGGGCTGGGCGGCGGCGATACTCGCACGCCAAGCGGCGGGCGGTGCGCGCCTTCCCGAGCAGGCACAAGACGGAGCCATCAGGGTTGAGTTTTCGCGAGGGGGCGAAGCAGTTGCTGCGCGCGAAAGAGATGGAAAGGGTCCAGCGAGGGTGCTGTGAGACCGGGCCGCCGCAGATGCTCACATGCGAATCAGTGAAGATTGGCAATCTGATCGCAGTGCTGTTTGAGCGAATCGAGAACGCCAGCTTCGTCTTGGTATTCAATGTTTTTCAATTGGTGAATTGCGGCAATTGCGTCGTCTTTCAGTCCCGGATAGTTGAGTACGAGCTGATACAACAGCCCGGGGAGTTGGCACGCCGCTTCATCGCGAGTTTGGCGCAGCGGCTCGGAAGGCATCTCTATGACGACCTCATCCAAGTGGTCGATGAGGAGGCGGGCAAAGTTCTCGGAATGATCGAATCGAACTGCGTGGTCAAAAGCGGGATCAAACGTGTGACACAGTTCGTCAAGTCCCGGTCCGTCGCCAATCGGATAGGCGTTGCGCAACATTCGGCGAAAGTCATCAAAAGAAAGATCTGGCATTCATCTCTCTGCCTGTGCAAGCCGCCCCCGAGAGAGTGGGAGCAGATCGCGCACACAAACCATAGGCCCGAAGGCGTCGCAGGCGGCGCTGCTAAACTTCGTTGCCTCCGGCTCTCCCTGATGCCTGCTTCATGCTCATCCTCCACCTCTCAACCCGGCTCATACTCGGCGGCTCGCAGGAGAACACCGTTCTCTCCTGCGAAGGGCAGGCGCGGGCCGGGCATGAAGTGCACCTCGCATTTGGCCCCATCTACGGGCCCGAAGGCTCGCTGCTCGAACGCGTTCAGGCGTTTCGCACGGCCGATGCTCGCGGCATAACGACGCACACCGTGCCTCATCTCGTGCGCGAACTATCGCCCTGGCGCGATCGGATGGCTTACAGCGAGTGCCGCCGCCTCATCGCGAAGATCGATCCCGACATCGTGCACACGCACTCATCCAAGGCCGGCATCCTCGGCCGCCTCGCCGGGTGGAAGGAGGGTGGCGCTGCCGGTCGGCGCGGCATCATCCACACCATCCACGGCCTGCCCTTCCACCCCTACGAGTCGCGCTGGCGTAACTGGGTCTACATTCAGGCCGAACGCATTGCGGCGCGGCGCTGCCACGCCATCGTGACCGTCTGCGACGCCATGAAGACCCAGGCGCTGGCTGCGAAGATCGGCCGCGACGACCTTTACACCACCGCCTACAGCGGCATGGAGACCGAGCAGTTTCTCGATCCCGGCGTGACGCGCGAGCAGGTGCGCGAGCAACTCGGCCTGTCACCCGAGGATTTCGTCATCGGCACCGTGGCGCGCCTTGCCGAACTCAAGGGTCACGATGATCTGCTCGACGCGATCGGCGAGATCATGCGCGTCAGTCCGAACTGGAAAATGCTCTGGGTGGGCGACGGCTGGTGGCGCGATCGGCTCATGAGCAGGGTGCGCGAACTCGGGCTCGAGAAGCAGGTCATCCTGACGGGCCTGGTTCCGCCGGAACAAGTGCCGGCGATGATGCGCGCGATGGATGTGCTCGTTCACCCGAGTTACCGCGAGGGGCTGCCGCGCACGGTGCCGCAGGCGCTGCTCAGCGGTGTGCCCGTCGTCGCGTACAGCGTAGATGGCGCGCCGGAGGTCTGCATCGACGGACAGACCGGTCGGCTCGTTGCGCCCGGACAGCGCCGGGCGCTGAGCGAGGCGATCGCCTGGATGGCGGATCACCCCGCCGAGCGGGCAGCAATGGCCGAGCGTGGCCGCGAACTCTGCCGCGAACGCTTCAGCGTGCAGCGCATGGTCGACGATCTGCAGGTGGTCTACGAACGCGTCCTCCAGCGGCTGACGGGCCGGTCGTCCGGCTCGACATAAGGCGCCACGAGGCAGTGGCGCATCTCATCATTGACGAGATGACGCGCCAGCGCCAGGGCGCGATCGCGGCCGACGGGCATGGTGTGCACCACGGCGCGCTGATCCACGAGCTCGGTCGTGTCCACATCGATTCCATGCAGATTCAGGGCCGCGAATACCCGCTCCGGAGAGAAGGCTCTGCCCGGCGCGACAGCGCGGATGTAGTGCCGACGCATCGCGGGAACTTCTTCCAGCGGCTGGGCGGCTGTGGACGTCGCTTCGCGCGCCGCTGCGTGACGGCGCGCAGGCACCATCGCGAGCAGGTCGCTGATGACCGCGCTGGCGGTCGGCTTTGCTCCGGCGCCGGGGCCGTGCAGTCGAATCGCTCCGGCGTGCTTCGCGATGATCTCGAACGCATTCTCGCATCCCCTCGCCGCCGCCAGCGCATGACCGCGCGGAACGAGAGTGGGCCCAACGCGCAGCGACAGGCGCCCATTGCCATCGCACTGCGCCTCGGCGACCAGGCGAATAACGCAGTGCTGCCGCAGCGCGCACTGCACGTCCTCGGCCGTGATCGATTCGATCCCGGTCGTGTGCACGTCCTGAACGCGCGGCCATCCCCAGCCGGCCCGGTGCGCCAGAACGCACAGTTTCTCCGCGCTGTCGCGGCCGGTGATGTCGGCCGAGGGATCCGGTTCGGCGTATCCGAAGCCCTGGGCCTGGACCAGCGCCTCAGAGATCGAACAGCGCGTCTTCTCAACGCGTTCGAGGATGAAATTGCACGTGCCGTTGACGATGCCGCGAATCGCGCTGATCCGGTCGCCGCGCAGCTGGTCGAGCGCGGCGAGCACCGGCACGCCGGCGCCGACCGCGGCTTCGTACCGCAAGTGAACGCCTCGCGTGCCGGCGATTCGGTGCAGCGATTCGCCATGCCGCGCGATGACCGACTTGTTGGCCGTCACGACCGGTACGCCGCGCTGCAGCGCCGCTTCGATATGCGTGCGCGCGGGCTCGACGCCGCCAAGCAGTTCGATCACAACGTCAGGCCGACTCACGAGTACGTCGTCAAATGAATCGGTCAGCAGGTCGCGCGGCGCGGGCCGCTCGCGTGCGAGATCGCGCACGAGCACAGAGACGACCTCGATCGACGACCGCGACTGCAGTTGCCGGACCACCTCCGAGCCGACGTTGCCGCACCCGAGGATGGCGATGCGGCTGATCGCCTTCGATATTGATACGGGTGTATCGAGCAGGCGGATCATGCCGACACCTGCTCTTCCCGCCCGGCCCGCGCCGACTGCTCCAGCGCTGCATCGAGGTCGTCGATGAGGTCGTGCACGTCCTCGATGCCGACCGAGAGGCGCAAGAGGCCGTCGCCGATTCCGATGCGACGACGCTCGGCCGGCTCGACCGCGGCGTGGGTCATGGTCGCGGGGTGGCACAGCAGCGACTTCACGCCGCCGAGGCTCTCGGCCAGCGGCCAGAGGCGCAACTGGCCGATGAGCGACCTCACCCGCTCGATGCCGCCTTCGAATTCGACGCTGACGACGGCGCCGAAGCCCGACGCCTGGCGCTTCGCGAGTTCATGCTGCGGGTGACTGCCCAGCCCCGGATAGATCACGCGTCGCACCTCTGGGTGCGCTTCGAGATGTTCGGCGATGCGCTGGGCATTGGCGGCGTGCTGGCGCACGCGCAGCGAGAGCGTCTTGATGCCGCGCAGCAGCAGGAAGCACTCCTGCGGCCCCGGAACGGCGCCGGTTGCATTCTGCACGAACTTCAATTCGGCGAATGTCTCTTCGTCGTTGGTCACCAGGGCTCCGCCGAGCACATCGCAGTGCCCGCCAATGTACTTGGTCGTCGAGTGCAGGACGATGTCGGCCCCGAGTTGCAGCGGCTGCTGATGCACCGGCGTGGCAAACGTGTTGTCCACGACGCTGCGGATGCCGCGCGCTCGCGCGACGGCGCAGCACGCCTGGATATCCGTGATCCGCAGCAGCGGATTCGACGGTGTTTCGAGCCAGAGTAGCCGGGTCGCGCCAGTGATGGCCCGCTCGACGTTGCGCACGTCCGTCGTGTCGATGAGCGAGAAGGTGACGCCGAAACGCGAGAAGATCTTCGTGAAGATGCGGTAGCACCCGCCGTAGAGATCCTGCGAAGCGACGACATGATCGCCCGCGCTGAGGGTCTGGAGCAGGGCGTTGACGGCCGCGAGCCCGCTCGCAAACGCGAGCCCGTATCGCGCGCCTTCGAGTGCGGCCAGGCTGGACTCGAGGGCCGTGCGCCCGGGATTGCCCGTGCGCGAGTAGCAGTAGTCGGGCTGTCCGCCAAGTTCATGCTGGGCGTAGGTGGTGGTCTGGTAGATGGGCGTAACGACGGCGCCGGTGAGGGCGTCGTTGGGCTGGCCGGCGTGGATCGCCAGCGTGTCAAAGCGGTAAGACATGATTCGATTCCCCTTGTTCGGGAGTGCTGAAGGCAGAAGCACAACGCGGTCCGGTGCAGGCCCGGACGGGGGAATCGAGTCATTGCGGTGGTGGGGAACGGTCGATCAGCGAGCGACGCCCAACCAGCCGCAGGATTCGAATCCCGCGCCCGGGCTGGGCATGGACATCATCATGTCCGTCGCGATGTGAAGGCGATCAACCATCGGCATCGAGGATAGCCTTGCGGCGGCGGCCGTCAAGCGGCAGTTCGCCTACGAGGCCGCGATGGCCTCCTGGTAGCAGCGAATGACCTTCGCGCGCGTGATCAGGCCGAGCGGCTGGCTCGGGTTGCGCTGCGCCAGCAGGCACAGGCTCGCCACGTCGTGTTGGGCGAACTTGTCGAGAACCGTGTCGAGCGTTTCTTCAGGATCGATCGTCGGCAGATCCGTGCGCAGCAGTTCAGCAACCAGCAGCAGGGGGATGGCCTCGCGATCGACCAGCGCCGTGCGCAGGTCTTCGCCCGTTACCATGCCGAGATAAGCGCCGTGTTCATCGACGACGACGAAGTCCGGAGCCGTGCGCGGCATGTGCATGGCGATGAGTTTGGACAGCGGATCAGACGGATAGATCGGCTCGCTGGGCAGGGGCGTCGGCGGCACGGTGCGGGCCTGCACGCGGCGCATGATGGTCAGGTCGCGCCCGCCGCCGAGCAGCACGCCCGCCTGGCGCAATTTCATCGTGTAGATTGAGTCGCGCATCCACAGGTGCGAGCCGATGGCCGCGATGATGGCCGTGAGCATTGCCGGTAGCATGACAAACGGCTCGCGGGTCAGTTCGAACAGCAGCAGAATCGCCGTGAGCGGCGCGAAGGTCGTGCCTGCGATCACGGCGGCCATGCCGACGAGGGCATAGGAAGCGGGCGTCACGCCAGCGGGTATGAGCGAGAGCCGTTCGAGAATGAGGCCGAACGCTGCGCCCGTCGTCGCGCCGATGTACAGGCTCGGCGCGAACACTCCGCCGGATCCGCCCGAGCCCAGCGTCAGGCAGGTGCCCAGTGCTTTGAACAGCGTCAGCAGCACGAGAACGCTGATGAGCAGCGGCGGCGCATCGGCCTCGGCGGCTGCGTCGTCGGCTCGGTCGTCCACCGTGTCCGGCTCATCATTCCGAACGGCGATCTCCGTCTGCACGCGCTCGATATCTGCCGCCGGCGCGGCCAGTGGCTGAGGCTCGTAGGTTCGTGGCTCGATGAGATGGACGATGGTGGGGTAGCCGTTGCCGTAGAACGGCGGCACGTGCTGGTTGGCGTTGTAGGGGCCCCGCATGAGCAGCACCCAGATGATTCCGGTGATGCCCAGCAGCGCCGCGCCCAGCACCGGCAGCAACACGCGCGGCATTTTCACTTTTGCGAACTGATCCTCCGCGAAGTGGAGCAGGCGCGTCATACCGACGCTCACCAGTACGCAGACCAGGCCCAGCAGCACGTAACTGGGCATCTCGGCAAAGGTAAATTCATAACCGGTCAGTTCGACGGCAAAGATCGCATCCTTGTTGTGCAGCAGCGCCTGCGTCACCGCAGTGGAAAACACGCTGGCGACCATGATCGGGGTGAACGTCTTGAGCGAGAAGTCGCGCAGCAGGATCTCAAGAGCGAACAGCACGCCTGTAATAGGCGCGTTGAAGATCGAAGCGATCCCGGCGGCAGCGCCGCAGCCGACCAGAGTGCTCAGATCAATACGCGTGACTCGCGCGATCTGCCCGAAGACCGAGCCGGACGTCGAGCCGATCTGCACGATCGGCCCCTCCGCTCCGGCCGAGCCGCCCGAGCCGACGGTGGCAATCGAGGCAAGGACTTTGACGACGCCCACTTTCCAGGAGATCTTGCCGCCGCGCCGGGCGATGGCGTCGATAACCTGCGGTACGCCGTGGCCTTCGGCGTCTTTGGCAAAGGTCTGAACGAGGATCCCGGTTACGAGCGCCCCGGCCATGGGCAGTAGGGGAAGCAGCCAGATCGGCCAGGATCGCTGCTGCTCGTAGCAGAGATGCTCGGTCCAGTGCAGCGCCTTGGCGAAGCCGACCGCGCCGGCGGC
The DNA here is from genome assembly GCA_020852515.1 of Phycisphaerales bacterium. Classification (NCBI taxonomy): domain Bacteria; kingdom Pseudomonadati; phylum Planctomycetota; class Phycisphaerae; order Phycisphaerales; species Phycisphaerales bacterium. The sequence continues at coordinate 341,728 of JADZAS010000016.1, read as the reverse complement.
CGTCAGCGTGCCGATGATCGCGCCGTAGATGATGAGCACCCAGTCCCGGCCGAGGTCGAGATTCAGTCGCCTGATGCGGCCGACGAGGTTGCGCAGCAAATCAGTCATCGGCAGGCATGGTGCGGCTCGATCTCGGGGGCCGACGGGACGCGCCGGCTGCAATTGGGCCCGGAATGCATCAAGCCCCGGGAGTTCCGGGGCTTGCAAGAGCGGGTGATGAGATTCGAACTCACGACTTTCACGTTGGCAACGTGACGCTCTACCACTGAGCTACACCCGCGCGACGAGGCGGAGTATACCGGGTCATCGGGTTTTTGACAAGTGAGGTTGAAGGCTCATCGCGCTCCCGGCAGCCGCTGCCGCTTGCCCAGCCGATTGAGTGCCTCTTGCAGCCGGTCGAGAACCTCGCGCTCCAGCTCCGGGTCGCCGAACAGCCCGATCCGCAGATACGCCCGTTGCGGACCGGCGGCGCTTTCCCGGTCGCCGGTGACGATCAACATTCCCTCATCAGCGGCGAGTGTGCGCAGGGTGAAACGTGCCGCAAAGCGCCAGCGGTCCACGCTCACTACTGTGAGATCGACCGAATGTTCCGACACCCCAGCCCCCTTGACGGCGGCCTCGAGATCGATCCAGCGGCCGGTGATGGTCGCGGTGCTCCACGGGCCGGGCACTGGTGGCGCCGGTTCACTGCCGGCCGGCGCCTGGGTCAATCCCGCGGCGATCGCCTCCGCCAGGCGGCGCTCGCGCTCAGGCCGGCCCAGCAGGCCCAGCCGTGCTTCCACGGCGGTCTGATCAGGCAATTGGGGGTCGTACTTGATCACCAGAATCTCACCGGCTTCGTTCCCCTCCTCGAGGAGTCTGCCGTGCACGAAAGCCGGCGCCGACTCGCCCACGTGCAGCTCGAACCCCTCGCGTGAGAGCAGCGTAATAACCTGGCTGGGCAGGTCTTGCGCGCTGGTCTTCGCTGTAGACCAGCCCGCGGGCTCGGGTGGAGGCGCCTGGTAGAAGTCCCGTTGGGTCTCGGCGCAGCCCCAAACGAACAGCGAACAGAGCAGTGTTGCCGGTCCGTATTGAATTCGTCGCCCCCTCCCCGATAGCCGATTAGAATCATGGGCATCCCGCAATGGGGACACAGAGGCGGACGGAAGGAACTTCGCGCCGGCAGGTGCGAACGGAGTGGACCTGTTGCTCGAACGCACGCTCAAGATTCCTCCAGGCATCGATCGCACGACCCTGCTCGGCTCCTCCGACAGGAACCTCAAGATGATCCGCGAAGCGCTGGGTGTTCACATCACGGCCGCCCAGGACGGCCGCGTCGTCCTGCGGGGCGATGAGGCAGCGGTCAACAAGGCCGCCGCGGTGGTCGAACATCTCGCGCGCCTGGCGCAGAGCCGCCAGTCATTATCGCGCGAGCAAGTGCTCGAGGCCATCGTGTCGGCACCGGAAGCCCCGCGCGTGGATGAAACGCTCGTGGGCGATGATCTGCCCGCGTGGGACGGCCTGATCAATGTCTACGCCTCCGGCCGGCCCGTGCGTCCAAAGACGCCCAATCAGGACCTCTACCTCGAGGCCATACGAACCAACGACCTCGTCTTCGGCGTGGGACCGGCCGGAACGGGTAAGACCTACCTCGCCGTCGCCGCCGCGGTGCACATGCTCAAAACCGGCCGCGTGAAGCGCCTCGTTCTAGCGCGGCCCGCGGTCGAGGCTGGCGAGCGGCTCGGCTTTCTGCCCGGTGATCTGCAGCAGAAGGTCAACCCCTACCTGCGCCCGCTTTTCGATGCACTGGGCGACATGCTCGATTACCAGTCGCTGCAGCGCTTCATCGCCAACGACGTGGTCGAGATCATCCCGCTGGCGTTCATGCGCGGCCGCACGCTTAACGACGCCGCGATCATTCTCGACGAAGCCCAGAACGCCACTATTTCTCAAATGATGATGTTCCTCACGCGCACCGGCCGGCGCAGCAAGTGCATCGTGACCGGCGATCCGAGTCAGGTGGACCTGGATGACCCGAGCCAATCGGGCCTCATCGACGCGGTTCGCCGCCTGCACCGCATCCGAGGCGTGGAGACGGTCGCGCTGGGTCGCGAGGACATCGTGCGCCACCGCCTCGTGCAGCAGATTGTCGAGGCCTACGGCTCTGAAGCCGTGTCGCGGGCCAGCAAACCCGAGCGGCCCTTCCGCGCCGGGCCTGCGGAGAGTCCGCCGCGCCGGCCGGCCGAGAGCGAGGTGGCGCCATGACCCGCACGAATACCACGCGCGTGACGCGCCGCGGCGGGCGGCCGCAACTGCCCGGCCGGCGCGAGGAGTTCCGCCGCACGCGCTCGCCGGCCGATCGCCGCCCGCCCGCGACATGGCGCGACCGCCCCGAGATTCTCATTGCGCTGGGGATCGCGGCGTTGTATGTACTGGGTGCGGCGAGCCTGATCGTCTGGTCGCGCGGCCAGGCGATGCTCAGCGCGGGCCTGATCATGCGCGACACCTTCGCCGCGCGCGTGTCCTTCAACGTCCTCGACGAAAGCCGCACGCGCGCCCAGAAGGAAGTGGCGATGCAGCAGGCGCCGCGCATCTACACCGAGGTCGAGAAGGTGACCGGGCCGCTGCGCCAGTCGATTCTCGGCCTGCCGCGCGCCGTCGCCAACCGCGCTTCGCTCTCGGAAGTGAATGAAACGCTGGTGCGCTCGTTCAATCTGACGCCGCAGGCGTTGGGAGCGCTGCATCAGTTCACCGACGAAACCGGCGAGACGAAGCCGGAGTGGTCGTCGCTCGTCGATCAGTTCTTCGATCGCACGGTATACCGCCGGCCCATCATCGACAGCGACCGCTGGCAGCTCGAGCCCACGCTTACCCCCGTGCCCATTCACCTCAGGCTGGCCAGCGGCGAGACGCGGACCGTGTCCGTCTCCGATTTTGTCGATGCAGAGGGCGAGGCCCCCGAAGGCGTGCGCGAGAGTGTGATTCGCATCTTTCCCGAGCCGCTGCGGGCGCCGATTCTCCATCGGCTGCTCGCCGAGCAGCAGCCGACGTTCCAGTTCGACGAGGCGGCGACGCAACTGACGGCCCGGCGCAACGCCGACGCCGTGCCCAACCAGTGGAACACGCACAAGCGCGGGGAAGTGCTCTACACGAGGGGCGAACGGCTGACGAATGAGCAGGTGCAACTCGTGACCGCCGAGCACGCCGCCTATCTCGACAATCTGCAGGCGCTGCCGCGCTGGATCGGCCGCCTTGGCATCGCCGGACTGGTGGCGCTCATCGCCGGATCGCTCGGAGCGTATCTCTCGATCTTCTACTCGACGGTGCTCAACCGCCCGCGACACCTGCTGTCGATGTCGGTCATGAGCGTCGCCGCGCTGCTGCTGACCGTCCTGGCGGCCCGCGCCATGCCGCAAGCACTGGTGCTGGCGATTCTGGCGCCGACGCTGCTGCTTACGGTGATCGTGCACGTCGCTTTCGGCCGGCAGATGGCCATCGGCGTCAGCGCCATTCACGCGCTGATCGTGTGCTTTGCCCTCGATCTGCGCATCAGCGCCCTGATCCTGCTCGTGGTCGGCTCCTGCGTCATCGTCGCGTGCCTGCGCGACATCCGCGACCGGCACACGCTGGTGCGTGCCGGGGTCATGACCGGAGCGGTGCTGGGCGTGGGCGCGATTCTGCGCTCCATCTGGTCGCTGCCGATGACCGAGCCCGCGCCGTTCTGGCAGGCAGCGCTCTACGACGGCCTCTTTGCCGCGTCGGCAGGGGTGCTCGTCGGCGTGTTCGCGCTGGGCGTTCTCTCGACGATCGAGCGGGTGTTCGACGTCACCACCGGCCTGACGCTTGTCGAACTGCGGGACCCCAAGCACGAACTGCTGCGTGAACTCCAGCAGCGCGCCCCGGGCACCTGGAACCACTCGCTGCAGGTGGCCACCATCGCCGAGACCGCCGCCGAAGCGATCGGCGCCAATTCGCTGCTGACCTACGTCGGCTCACTCTACCACGACATCGGCAAGATGAGCAAGCCGCAGTACTTCGTCGAGAACCAGGACGACGGGCTCAACCGCCACGAGAAACTCAGCCCGGCCATGAGCCTGCTGCTCATTGTCGGCCACGTCAAAGACGGCCTGGAAATGGCCCGCGAGTGGGGTTTGCCCAAGCCGATCCACCACTTCATCGAAGCCCACCACGGCACGACGCTCGTCGAGTACTTCTACCAGGTCGCCAAGGAGCGGGCCGAGTCGGGCAAGACGCACGACGACGTGAACGAAGTGGCCTATCGCTACCCCGGTCCGCGGCCGCGCACCAAAGAAGTGGCGATCGTGATGCTCGCCGACGCATCCGAGTCGGCGTCGCGCGCTCTGCCAGACTTCTCGCCGACGCGCATCGAGCAACTCGTCCGAAGCATGGGGCAGAAGCGCCTGCTCGACCATCAGTTTGACGAGTGCAACCTGACGCTGCGCGAACTCACGCTGATCGAAGACTCGATCATCAAGTCGCTCTGCGCCATTCGACATGCACGCATCGTCTATCCGTCGCAGCAGGTCGAGCGAGAAACCGCTGAACGCGAGCAGACTCCGCCCACACCGGCCGCCACGGCCTGACCGGGCGTTACACGCGCTGCGCCTGGGCGTGGCGCACGGCATTGCGGAACATCGCCAGTCCGAGCGGCGTACCCGAAAGGGCCGATTGATCCAGCCGCGTCCAGCGGGGGTGCTGAATCCACCGGGTAAACCGTTCCGGATGCGGCATGAGGCCGAAGATCAGCCCGCTGGCGTCGCAGATGCCGGCGATGCGGTTCATTGAGCCGTTTACGTTGTGCCCCTCGGCGTAGCGCAGCGCGATGAAGTGCTCCGCTTCGAGCGCCGCGAGCGTGTCGGGGTCGGCGATGAAGCGCCCCTCGCCGTGCGCAATGGGCAGGACCAGTTCGCCGCCGACGTCATCGAGCTTCTGCGTCCAGATGCACGGGCACTGCGGCTCGATTTCGACGTTGACCCAGCGGTCGATGAAGCACCCGCCGGCGTTGTCCAGCAGCGTGACGCTCTGCGCCGGGGGCCGGTCGGTCGGCCAGGCTTGCCCGCGCGCCGGGCCCGGCAGCAGGCCCATTTTGACCAGCGCCTGAAAACCGTTGCACGGCGCAAAGATCGGCACGCCGCGCTCGATGCAGCGCCGCAACGCCGGATACAGCCGCTCTTTCATGAGCAGCGCCTGGATCTTCCCGGCTGCCACGTCGTCGCCGTAACTGAACCCGCCCGGCACGCCGAGCAGATCGAAGCGGTCGAGCAGCTCCGGCTGGTCCATGAGCACGTTGAGGTGGATCAACTGCGTTGCGGCGCCGGCACTGTCAAAGGCGTGCGCGAGCTCGCGATCGCAGTTCGTTCCCGCCGCCCGGATGATCAGTGTGTTCGGCTTCATGCGAGGTCAACTCGTTGCTACAGGTCGACGAGTTCCATGTCTGATTCGATGAACGAGCCCGCGAGGGGCGCGTGCACATCCGTCGTGAATTCCGTCAACTGCAACTCGCGCGCCATCTCCTCTCGCACCGTCGCGGCGTTGTAGCGCGGCAGGCCGTGGCCGTTGGCGCCCGCAGCGCGGCGGGCCAGCAGGTCGCTGAAGATCTGCCCTTCGCTCCGGCAGCGCTCGCGCGGCGGAATCGCCTGCTCAAATGTCTGCAGCAGGCCGTTCACGTTTTCGAACGTCCCGCTCTTTTCCGCCCATGTCGCGCCGGGCAGCACCACGTTCGCCTTGGCCGTGAAGTCATTGGGCAACGTGTCGATGAGCACGACGAACTTGCGGCTCAGGGCCTTGGCGAGGTCCTTGGTTACCCATTCGCTGGGATAGTTGCCCGTCAAGACCACCGCCTCGGCGTTCTTGATCGCCGCCAGCCACTGCTCAAACTCCGGCGGCTGGGCGGTGTCGCCGTCGAGCCGGTTGAATCCCTTGAGCACGCGCCGCACGCCGCGCGCATTTGGCGCTTTCTCGGCGCGGATGGTGAACGCGTTCTTATCCGAAGGCGAAGCGCCCGGCGGAAACGTCTTCTCTTCGCCGCTGACCGGCACCGGCCCGACGCCCAGGATCGGCTGGACCGGCTCGCTGCACAGCCCGCGCATCCACTTGCCCATGAGATACGCCTCTTCGCACGGCAGCATCGGGCTGATGAGCGCCGCCACCTTGCCGCCGCCCGCGACGACCGTCGAGAGCCGGTCGTGGATCTCGTCATAAGCCGCGGTGAAGCTCGTGCTCACCTGGTCGCCGTACTGCGCGCGCCGCGGCTCGTTGATGCGATCGTCGCGGTGGACGAAGTCCCAGCCGTAGCGCACCTCGTCGCTGATCCACCACTTGTTGACGGCGAGGTTGCGCCGCGGCTTGACGCGGTAGATCCGCCCGTCGTTGTGTTCGATGGAGATGTTGTCGCCCGACGCGGTGATGCCGTCGATGCTCGGTGTCTTCGTGAGCAGCCAGACGCGCTGGGCGAAGAGGAAATCCTTGTCGAGCAGCGCGCCAACCGGGCAGATGTCCGCCACGTTGCCCGAAAGTTCGTTGTCCAGCGCCTTGCCCGGAAACAGGTCGATCTGCTCGGCGGCCCCGCGCCCGACGACGCACAGCTCCGCCGTTCCCGTCACTTCGCGCGTGAAGCGCACGCACCGGCTGCACATGATGCAGCGGTCGCTGTAGAGGTAGATGTGCGGCCCGACGTCCTTCTTGGGCTGCTTGATCTTCGCCTCTTCAAAGCGGGATTCGCCTCGGCCGTATTCGTAGGAGTAATCCTGCAGGTAGCACTCGCCGGCCTGGTCGCAGATCGGGCAGTCCAGCGGGTGGTTGATGAGCAGGTACTCCATCACCGCTTTCTGGTTGGCGATCGATTTGGGGCTGTCGGTGCGGACCAGCTGCCCGTCGCCGCAGGGCGTCTGGCAGGTCGGCAGCAGGCGCGGAATCGCCTCGAGCTGGCCGGACTTCGGGTTGGGCGCCCAGACTTCGGCCAGGCAGATGCGGCACGACGCGACCACGCTGAGCCCCTCGTGGTAGCAGTAGCGGGGGATGTCGATGCCGTTGTCCAGCGCCACCTGGAGGATCGAAGGAGCGCCCTCAAACGCGCACGGCTTGCCGTTGATCGTGATCGTGCCCATGGAGCGCAATCGTAGCCGCCGACGGCGGCGGCGGGGACGCCGGGAAACGCCCGCATCTCTAGTTCAGAAGCGCGGCGTCCAGTCGTTCCACGCGTCTCGCGTCACCAGCACCTCCGCGTCGATGAGCCGGGCGTGCCCGTCTGCAAACAGCGCGTTCGAGCCGCTGCCGTGCCGATTGCTCGACAGGCGCCGGCCGCGATCGTAGTTCTCGAGCGGCGAACTGATGTGGACGCCTTCCCAGAAGTCGTACCACGACGCCACGCCCCGGTCGCCCCAGTTCGTGTACGCCACCCCGTAAGCGTTGGCGGCAAAAGATGCCGACTCGTCATCGGTGAATTCGGACAGGTAAATCGTCTCGGCGGGCCGGCGGAACTCGTCGAGCGTGGTGGCCGTGGCCAGTTCATCGCGCCCGCCGGTGCGGTCGAATTTGATTCCGTTCACGGCGTACTGGATGAAGTGCTCGCGCCGTGGGTGCGAGGGGCACTTGTACACGCTCAGAAATTCGAAGCGGTCCCCTTCGCCGCCGCGCTGCATGCGCTTGTAGTAGTCGCCAGGAGACGATGGATCGACATAGGGGCGAAAGGCAAACGCCCACGGAATGCTCGAAGCGGGCTTCCGAGCCCACGACGGCGCCGCCCGGTCGAAGTAGTGCCCTTCGCGCGGCACGAAGTCGTTGAAGTCGCGGGTGTAGAACTGGATGCCGCAGCCGATCTGCCGCAGGTTGGAGAGGCAACCCGTCCGCTGCGCCGCCCGCCGCGCCTGCGCCAGCGCCGGCAGGAGCAGCGCGATGAGCAGCGCGATCAGCGAAACGACGACGAGCAGTTCGATCAGCGTGAAACCGGATCGTCCGCGAGTGGCGCGATGCATGTTCACAAGCCTGCAGGTCTAGAAGCGGGGCGTCCAGTCGTTCCAGGAGTCCTTCTCGACCATGCTGTCGTCCTTGATCAGTTCAGCATGGCTGTCAGTGAAGAGGCAGTTCGACCCTGTCTTGTGGCGGTTTTTGGAGAGGCGGCGGCCCGTGTCGTAGTTCTCATTCTGTCCGTTGATATGGAAGCCGCGCCAGATGTCGTACCACGAGGCGACGCCGCGATCGCCGTAACTCGAGAATGCCGGGCCGTAGTTGTTCTGCGCGAATGACGCCGATTCGTCGTCCGTGAACTCTGACAAGTAGAGCGTCGTCGATGGACGTTGGAACTCCTCGTAGCGGGTGGCTGGACAAAGGTCATCGCGGTTTCCGCTGCGATCGAACTTGATGCCGTTGTTCACATACTGGATGTAGTGCTCCTTGCGGGGATGCGAAGGGCACTTGTACACGCTCAGGAACTCGAATTTGTCGCCCTGCCCGCCGCGCTGCATGCGCGTGTAGTAGTCTCCGGGCGTCTTGTCCACGTAGGGACGAAACGCGAACGGCCAGGGGATGTTCGACGAGAGGTTCGGGTTCCAACTTGAGTACCGTCGGTCGTAATAGTGCCCCTCACGCGGCACGAAGCTGTCGTAGTCCTTCGCGTAGAAGTGCATGCCGTACCCGATCTGCTTCATGTTCGACAGGCACGTCGCGCGGCGGCCGGCATCGCGCGCCTGCGACAGGGCCGGCAGCAGCAGGCCGATGAGCAGCGCGATGATGGAGATCACCACGAGCAGTTCGATGAGGGTGAAGCCCCGGCGGCGAGCGATCAGACGCGGCATTCGATTCTCCTTCAGTCAGCAGCCCACGAGCATCCGCAGAGCGTGCAGGCCGGCGAACGCGGCCCGATGCTCAATAATGTACCTGATTTGGCTATCTCACGCCAGTTTCTTTGGCGAATTCCTCACTTTTTGTTCGACTCCCGGTTGCAGGAGAGTCGCCGGGCACTCGCGTCGCTTGCAGTCGATTCGCCATCAAGCCGCCGCTACCCTCAGCCGCCATGGCTGAAAAGGAAGGTAAACGCGGCAAAAAGTTCCAGGGACCCAAGGGCACGCGCGACTTCTATCCGCGCGAGATGGCCCGCAGACGCTACATCGAGCGAGCTTGGCGCAAAGTGGCTATCCGGCACGGCTTTGACGAGATTGAAGGGCCCACCTTCGAATCCTCCGACCTTTACGCCGTCAAGAGCGGCGAGGGGATCCTCGGCGAACTCTTCCAGGCCTTCAGCGGCAAAAGCCCCGAAGAGGTCGAGCAGGTCAAAGCCACCGGCCGGGCGCCCTATGCCCTGCGGCCGGAGTTCACGCCCACGCTCGCCCGCATGTTCGCCGACAGGGCTGCCTCGCTGCCCCGGCCGACGAAGTGGTTCGCCATCCCGCTGCACTACCGCGCCGAGCGGCCCCAGCGCGGCCGGCTGCGCGAGTTTCTTCAGTGGAACGTCGATGTCATCGGCGACGACTCGCCCGCGGCCGACGCCGAGGTCATTGCGGCGGCCATCGCGCTCTTTCGCGAACTCGGCCTGGAATCGAAGCATCTCACGGTGCGCCTGAGCAACCGCGATCTCGTCTCCGAAATGCTGCAAAGCAGCGGGGTGGCCGAAGCAGATCTGCAGGCGGCACTTACGCTGCTTGACCGGCGCGACCGCATGCCGGCCGAGCAGTTCGATGCATCGTGCGCTGAGATCGGCCTCGATTCCGGCGCGTTTATCCGCGGACTCGACCAGGTACAGAGCCAGATGAACGAGGCGCTGGCCGCGCTCGAGAGCGGACGGACGATCCCGCCGATTGACAGGAGTTCCCCGGCGACGGCGGGCCTCGTGGCGTTGCTGTCCGAACTGGCGGCTCGCGCGATCCTCAGGTGGTGCGAGTTTGACTTCTCGATCGTGCGCGGCCTGGCGTACTACACAGGCACCGTGTTCGAGATCACCGCGCAGGGCCAGCGGGCCATTGCCGGCGGCGGGCGCTACGACCGGCTCATCGAGATGTTCGGCGGCCCGCCCACGCCTGCCGTTGGCTTTGGAATGGGTGACGTCGTGCTCTCGCTCGTGCTCGAAGAGAGCGGTCTGATGCCCGATGAGGAGATGCTCGCCGAACATCTCAACACGAGGCCCGACGCGTTCGTCATTTCGACGGGCGGCACGGAGTGCGACGCGGCGGTGGTGCCGCTGGTGGCTGAACTGCAGCGCGCCGGACTGCACGCGCGCCGCTCGTACAAGTCCACCAGCAAGGTCGAGAAGTTGCTCAAGGATGCCGCCTCGTGCTTCGCGCGGACGGCGATCATCATCGATGATGAGTACTCGGCCGGCACGGTGTCCGTGAAGGACTTCACCGACGGCCGTCAGCACATCCTCAAGCGCGAGGAACTGCTCGCCTGGATCCGCCAGCGCCGCGCGGCCAAGCCCTGAGCGCGCGACCCAAGCCGGGGGGCAGGCCGCCGAAGCCCCGGATCATCGCACACGTAGCGCGGAAACAACTTCAATCGCGTTCGAAATGTTCGGGTCGCGGCTTGGCGCGGCGGACCTGGCCCTCGACCGCGCGCGGCGGGGCCTTCTTGACATCCCAGATCAGACCGAGCTTTTCGGCCAGCAGGATGACGTAGTACGCCGGGTCAACCTGCCACCAGTGGAAGCCGAGGTTGGCCGAGTGCGGGTAGTAGTGGTGGTTGTTGTGCCAGCCTTCGCCGAAGTTAATCCACGAGAGCCAGGAGACATTGCGGCTGTCGTCGCCGGTGTCGTAACGCCGCCGGCCCCACAGGTGCGTGACTGAGTTGATGCAGAACGTGGCGTGCCAGGCCAGCACCGTACCCAGCACCGGTCCCCATACGAGCATCGCGCCGGCGCCAGCGCCAGCGCCGATGCCGCGGGCGTGTCCCAGCCAGGCGCCGAGCAGGCCGAAAGAGGTCCAGTAGACAATCGGTGGCGTCCAGTACCACTTGTCGAGGAAGCGCAGTTCGGGATACCGCGCCAGGTCGCGCACCCATTTGTAGTTCGACTGCTGATGCGCGTCTTCGAAGATCCAGACCATGTGCGATCGCCAGAACGCGAGCAGCGTGGGAGTGTGCGGGTCATCGACGGTGTCGGCAAATGCATGGTGCCGGCGGTGATGCGCCGCCCACCAAAGCGTGCCGCGCTGCGCGCCGCAGCCCGCCCAGAAGGCGAGGATGAACTGGAACGCGCGACTCGTGCGGAACGTGCGGTGACTGAAATAGCGGTGCATCCACCCCGCCATCCCGATCATCAGGAAGCAGTAGGTGAACACCGTCGCCGCCACCATCTCCCACGAGAAGAAGACGAACGGCACGAACACCAGCGACAGGTGGATCACCGTCACCAGCGTGAGCCGGCGCAGGGCGATGCCCAGGCGGACCAGGGGAGAGCGTCCGGCGCCGATCGCGGCCGGCGCGGGTGAGGCGCCGCCCAACGGCTGCCGGGCGTCCTCGGCCGCGAGGGCGACGGGCGCCGTTCCAGTTGCTCGGATCGACGGCAGAGGCCTGGACCCGATGGCCACGCCCCCGACACGTTCCACCACTTGCGTCATGCGCGTTCTCTCTCTTCTGCAGTCTCAGCCGCGGACCGTTGCTGGATCGCGCTGAGACACCTTCTCCCGCTCACATTGTCGGCGGTGTGCAAACCGCGTCGGAGGCGTGTGCTGCGACTGAGCCGTCGCCCCGATGCGTCCGTGCCGCCGACGGTCGATACCGGACGTATCAAGTGTATATCAGGATTTGTCCAAGACCCGCAAAACCTTGAACTGCCCGTTCAATTCTGCAGATCGGCGTTGCGGCGACGCCTGCGGTGGATTAAAGCGGAGGTCCGATGCCCGGTTATCGCCCGGATTGTCCCGGCCAGCGGCCAAACCTACCATCGCCGCCTATGGCACAAATCCGCGAGATCAAGAAGCGCATCAAGGCCGTCGGCAACATCCGACGCATTACCAACACGATGCAGATGATCGCCACGGCCCGCTTCAAGAGCGCCCTGGATCGCGCTACGGCGACCAAGCCATACACCGAGAAAGTCCGCACGCTCGTGGGCGAATTGGCCGCCAGCGCCGGCGGTGTCTCCCACTACCTCTTCCAGGCGCCCACGCCTTCGCCCAACCGCGAGCTGCTGCTGGTCCTGACGTCGGATCGCGGCCTGTGCGGCGCGTACAACTCGAATGTCCTGCGAACCGCCACCACCTACCTTCGCTCGATGCAGCGCGAGCGTCGCCTCGAGGTCGTGGGCAAGAAGGGCGTGCTGTTCTATCGCTTTGCCGGCTTTGACGTGGCCCGGCAGCACCAGTTCGGCGAGAAGCCGACCTACGCCGCCGTCGAGGTTTTGGCTGAGCGGCTCATGCGAGAATTCAAAGAGGGCGTGTACGACAAAGTGTCCGTGGCGTACATGAAGTTCATCTCGGCCGGGCGGCAGATGCCGGTCGTCGAGTCGATCCTTCCGCTGAGCGCGCCCGAGCACGCCGATGCGGGCGGTCCCAGGCGCATCGCGGAGTACGAGTTCAGTCCCGACGCCGAGAGCCTGCTGGCCGATCTGTTGCCCATCACCGTTAAGACGAGCCTGTTCCAGGCGATCAACGACGCGGTGGTCAGCGAGCATGTCTCGCGGATGGTGGCCATGAAGGCCGCGACCGACAACGCCGGTAAGTTGAGCAAAACCCTGCGACGCAACTACAACCGCGCCCGCCAGGCGCAGATCACCACCGAACTGAACGAAATCATCGGCGGCTCGGCGGCGCTGGGCTGAGAGTGATCGCCAAGATGGCTGGCCTGCTCCCGGACCCCCCGCACGGGTTATGATGTCCGCGTGGCGATCGGCGCGGAACCAACGACGGGCTCTGCTCGGCAGGTCGTGTTGCTCTTCAGCGACATCGTTGATTCCGTCGGCATGAAGACGCGGCTCGGCGACCAGGCCTATGTCCTGCTGCTCAAGCGCCACGCCGAACTGTTCCGCGATGCCATGTCCAACTCGCTTCGGGGCGTGCTGCTCAAGGACACCGGCGATGGGTTTCTGGCGCAGTTCGAGACGCCCGGTGAGGCGGTTTGTACGGCCCTTTCGTTCCAGTGGGCTTTGGCGAACGAGCCATGGCAGAGCGAGGCGATTCGTGTTCGAATCGCGATTCACGCGGGTACTGCGATCGAAGTCCCCGACGAGCGAGGCCGGTACGACGTGTCGGGGCTAGCCGTCGATCTGGCCGCGAGGGTGATGAGCCTGGCGGGTCCGAGCCAGATTCTGCTTACGAACCACTGCTTCAACGACGCGCGGCAGTACGTGCGCGAGCATCCCCGGATAGGTTCCGGTGAAGCGCCGCCGCTGGCGTGGCTGGCGCACGGCCCGTACGTTTTTCAGGGCGCAGACGAACCGATTCTCATCCACGAGGTCGGGGCGCGGGGCGTGGCGCCGCTCGAGCCTCCGCGAAATACGGATAAGGCGCGGCAGGCCGTTCCCGCCGGCGACGAGGAGACCTACGGCTGGCGCCCGGCGCGCGGCCTCGAAGTGCCGCATCGGCCAGGCTGGTTCATTGAGCGACAACTGGGAGTCGGCGGGTCGGGCGAAGTCTGGCTCGCGCAGCATCAGCGCACGCGCGGCTACCGCGTCTTCAAATTCTGCTTCGACCCGGATCGACTTCGTTCGCTCAAGCGCGAGTTGACTCTGTTCCGGCTCCTGCGCGATGTTCTGGGCGACAGATCCGATATCGCTCGGCTGTACGAGGTGAACTTCGAGTCTCCGCCGTTTTACCTCGAGAGCGAGTATGCGCCGCTCGGCGACCTGAGAATCTGGGCTCAGGAGCAGGGCGGCATCCAGGCGGTGCCGATGGACTTCCGACTCGAACTGCTCCGCCAGGTCGCGCAGGCCGTGGCCGCGGCTCATAGCGTGGGTGTGTTGCACAAGGACCTCAAGCCGTCCAACGTGCTCATCGACCGATCGGCGGACGGTACGCCGCGGCCGATGATCAGCGACTTTGGAATCGGCGTGCTGCAGGACCGCGCGCGCCTGCTCGAACGGCACATCACCATGTCTGGCTTCACGGTGACGCAGACGACGGCCAATCTGTCGAGCCGTTCGGGGACGCCGATGTATGCGCCGCCCGAAATGCTCGCCCCCGTTCCGAGTGGTCATGCAGATGCGAAACCTGCGGCCTTCACAGCACAGGGCGATGTCTACGCCATCGGCGTCATGCTCTACCAGATGCTCGCGGGAGACCTCGATCGGCCGCTCGCGCCTGGCTGGCAGCGCGACCTCGAACGGACTATCGAGGACCCGGTGCGGCGCGAGATCCTGACCAACGACGTGGCGGAGATGGTGGATGGAGATGTCGGCCATCGACTGGCCAGCGCGGCCGAAGCGGCTCGCCGTCTGGGCGCACTCGACCAGCGGTGTCATGAACTCGCCCAGGCGCGACAGGAACAGCTGGCGCGCGAAGAGGTCGATCGCCGCATGGCGGCGTTGCGGCGGCGCGTCGGCGCCGCGGTCCGCTGGACGATTGCGGCATCGCTGATGGCGCTGCTGGGTGTGTCGTGGTTCTTTCTGAATCGGGAGCGAGGCCTGCGGGCCCAGGAAATCGAGTCGCGCACGCTGGCGGAGAGCCGGGCGCGCGATCTGGAGGAAGTGAAGCGCTTTCTCGGTACGGTGCTGACCGGCGCGGATCTCGAAGCCATGAGCATGGACATGGTCGGCGAGATTCGCCAGGCCCTGCAGATGTCGGGCGCGCTGGGACGCAACCCGGACAGCCTGCCCGACCAACCGATTGCCGGCCCTGGCCCCGGGACGGGCGCGGACGACCGTCCGCCCCTCAGGCAGGACGGGCCGCCGATTGGCCGCGGCGGGCCGAACGACGCGCGCCGCCGGCCGGCAGTCGCCGCCCTCGACGAACTCACGCGTCAGGGCGCACCGACCGTGCTGGCGATTCACATCGTGAACAAGCACTTTTTCTCGCGTGCAATTGTCTCGTTGCGCGACGCCGACTCCGTTCGTCCCGTCGTGAAGGCGTCACTGTTTCAGACGCTGGCGGATCTGATGATGGACGTGGGCTTTCTCGAAGGGGCGGAGCAGGCGTTGTCTCGTGCGAGGGAGATCCGGGAGGAATTGCTCAGTCCTCACGATGCCGATTCGATTGAAACGAGGATCAGCCTCGGGGTGCTGCTCCGCGAGCAGGGGCGCATCGCGGATGCGGTAGAGCAGCTTGAGGCCGCATTGGAGACATGTCGCACCGCACTCGGTCCTGACGATCCGCTGACGATACAGGCGTCGCACAGACTCGCACTGACACTGATCCTCGGGGGCGAGCCGCGTCAAGCCATCGAACTCATCGGTGATCGCAGCGCGGCTGGCGGCGACGTCCTCGCCCTCAGCGGAGAGATCATCCACGCCCGAGCGTTGGGCGCGAGCGGCCGAGTCGATGAGGCCCGCGCCATGCTTGAGGCGACGTTCGCCAAAGCGAGTTCGGCGCTTGGGAGCGACTCGGCCCTGGCGATCGAAGCGGAACTGCGCTTCGCAGAACTGCTGGCGCGCGCGGCTCAAGTGGCTGATGCCAAGCCTCACTTCGAGAACGCGATTGCGCTGAGGCGGCGCACCCTCGGCCGGTCGCATCGTCAGACGCTTGAGGCAGAGTTGGGCCGGGCTTCGGTCCTGCTCGCGGTCGGCGAGTTGGATTCCATCGAACCGACGCCCGCCGCACTGTACGAGGACTGCCACAAAACGCTTGGTCCGGCGCATCGAGTTACAACAGAAGCGGCTGAAGTGCTGGCGCTGTTCCTGATTCAGTCTGATGAACTTGAAGAGGCAGAGTCGCTGCTCAACCGCATGCTCGACACAGCTGGTCCGGAGTTCGAGTATCGTGCGTGGAGAATCGCCGCGCCGGCGACAATCCTCGCCGATCGGTACGAGGCACTGCACGCGCAGTTTCCATCAGAGGACTACGGCGAGCGGGCGGCGATTTGGAGAGCGCGTTCGACAACGCTCCCGCCCGCGGGCGCCGATCAATGAAGCCGCTGGGCCGAAAGCGCGCTCTCGGATTGCCTATCGCACCGGCGTCAGCAGGGCGATCCGCGTCGCCGGGCCGCCGGAGGTGGACACCTGCGCTTCAGCGGCGATGCGGCGGGAGCCATCGATTGCCACGGCGTTGGAGATGTAGAGAATCGGCTCGCTCGAGTGGGCAATGAGATCGGTCAGGTCACGCATTACCCCGTCGCTCCAGACAAAGCCGTGCACCTGTCCGTTTGCCGCGGCGGACTCGCCGACGACCTGTCGTGCATCATTGATGCCGCGCGCGTAACTGTACGGCTGGCCGAGGTTACCCAGGCCAATCATCGACCGGGTGTCATCGAGATAGACGAAGGCTTCGGTGGTGAAATCCGGAAATGACGAGCGGCCGGCGATATCGCCCAGATCATTGATGCACAGCCCTTCACTGTTCATCGCGCCCGGAAGCACGCCGATGGGCAGCGGCGGCCGATCGACCCGATCCCAGCGAACGGCGACAAAGCCGTAGCCGGCGACGTTGTGCACGGCGCCGGCGACCTGGTTGTGTTCGTTGATGGCGAAGCAAGACCCGCGCGAAGCGTCGCCGAGGCCGCGCAATCGGATGCCGGCCGCCGCATGGTTCGGCCACACGACGGGGAACTGAGCGCCGGTGAAATCGCGGACGACTTCGCCGCAGATGATGCCCAGAGTATTGGCGTCGGATGCGGCGCCCTGCGGCAGGCCGCCGGCTGGCCGCAGCGCCCGGGGCCGGCCCTGCACCCACGCCACGGGAAACTGCGATGACGTGCCGACGACGAGCGCCGGGCCTGACAGGCCGAGGGGGAAGTTGAGAGAGCCCGTCGGCTTGGCGCCCTCGATGACGCGGCCATCGATAACGGCAACCGGTGTGGCGAGCGGGTCGTATCGATCATCTCCGCAGTAGCCGACGATCACTCCGTTGCCATCCATCGCGGTGGCAAAAATCGACGCCTGCCCCGTGATCGGCGAGAAGATCTCGGCGTCGTAAAGCGGCTGGGCGGACGCGGCGGCGGCAGCGAGCAGCGATGCGCTGAGGCACAGGGCAAAACGATCGAAGGCAGGCATGGGATTCCCTCCAAAAGGATCGGCTTTCTGTCAAATGCGTCATCATCGCCCAACGCACATTCGGCCGACGCGAAGGTGATACAATGAAGCCGATGGGCAGTGCTGCGGAAAAGGTGGAGCAATCGCCGGACGCCCGCCGGGCCGCGGGGGCAGGCGGGACTCCTCGATTCCCGGCGCCGACTCCGCAACTGCGCCTGCCCGATGTGCCGCTCGACCGGCTGCCGCGCAGCATCGCGATCATCATGGACGGCAACGGGCGCTGGGCAGTGGAGCGCGGCCTGCCGCGCATGCATGGCCACAAGACCGGAGCGCAATCGGTGCGGTCGGTCGTGACCGAGTGCGCCCATCTCGGCATCGAAGCGCTGACACTGTACAGTTTTTCCATCGAGAACTGGAAGCGGCCGGAGGACGAAGTCGATTTCCTCATGAGCCTGTATGAGGTTTATCTCATCGCCGAGCGGCAGGAGATGATCGACAACAACATCCGCTTCATCCAGTGCGGCCGCCGAAGCGGGCTGCCCGGGCGCGTCCTCGAAGAACTGGATCGCACCATCGAAGCGACGCGGCACTGCAGCGGCCTGAAACTGGTGCTCGCCATCAACTACGGGTCGCGGGCCGAGATCACCGACGCGGTCAAGGCGATTGCCTCGAAGGTGCAGGCGGGCGTGCTGCGCGCCGACGACATCAACGAAGAGACGATCCGCTCGCATCTCTACGTGCCGGAACTGCCCGATCCGGATCTGCTTATCAGGACGGCCGGCGAGATGCGCATCAGCAACTACCTGCTGTGGCAGATCAGTTATGCGGAACTGTACGTGACCAAGACGCTCTGGCCCGATTTCGGCGTGGAGGGATTGCGCGCAGCCATCCGCGACTACGCCAGTCGTCACCGGCGCTTCGGCGGCATTGACCACAGCAACTCGTGATCGGTCGCTGCGGCGTAAAGTTCAGTGCTGCCGGCCAGGCCTGCGGCACGCTCAGCAGAGCGCCGCAAACATCAGAATGGTCAGCAGCAGCACGCGGCGGCGGTTGTCGGTCAGGAGGAAGGTATTGAGCATGTCCAGTCTCCGCTTGTTCGTCCACAAGGGGATCAATCGCCGTGCCGCGGCAGTCGGTCCGGAAATACCGGCCCCTGTACGGCCGGCAGCGCGCCGCGGGCGCCATTGCCGGTACGGCCGCTCCGGCATGTGGCGGGCGGGCAACATGATGTTGGCGCCGCTCATCGCCTGTCTGGCGATGGCATTGCCGGCGCTCGGGCAGGGCGGCGGTGCGGCAACCTCGCAGATCGAGCCGGCCGATGCGCTTCGGACCTTCGCCGAGGTGTCCGAGTGGCTCGACGCATGGGAGACGCCAACCGACGCCCAGTTGCCGCGCGGCTGCGTGGGCGTGTGGGTCGCGATCCGGCTGGCCGGCCGGCCCGTGGGGGCCGGATCGGGGATAGACGCCAACAGCCTCGATACGCCGTCCTCGCGCGCTCTGACCGGCGCCGCGCGCCGGGCTATGGCCGCGGCGCTCGACACCGCGGGCGGCGTGACCGACGCCGACATCCGCGCCGATAAGCAGGAGCAGTTCCTCGCCTCTCCATTTCGGACCCTCGAACTCGATCTTGCCCATTCGCCCGAGCGAATCCGCGCCACCTCCCTTGACCGCGTGCTCGAATCAATTCGCCCCGGCCTCGACGGTTTGCTGCTCCGGCGCGAAGGGCAGACGTACTCGGTGTTCCCGGCGGAGATGCTGGCCTTTGACACGCGGCCGTCGAGCGCGATCGTCGCGCTGCTCAGCCGCAGTGGGGCGCCTACGGAAAGCCTCGACCGCGAAATCGGCGACGGCACGATTCGCATCTGGAGATTTCAGACCGTCCACCTGGCGCAGGCCACGCGCGACGGGGCGGCGGCGTTTCTGTACCGCGGCAGCCGCGCCGTGCCGCTGCAGTCGATTGACGTGGCCGAAATCCGCACCATGGCGCACGAAACGGCGGGCTACCTTCGGCGATCAACCATCGCCATCCCCGACCAGCCGGGTTACCTGCTGCTGCTTGGCGACTACCTGCCTCAGGTGGATCGCCGGCTGCAGGATCGGGCGACCCTTGCCGACCATGCGCTGGCGGCGCTGGCGCTGCTGAAATACGCCGCGATCGTGGAAAGCAGCGACTCCGCCGCCGCCCGCAGCAGCGCCTTGGCCCTGCTTTCGCTGCTCGGATACGACGAGGCCACGCGGTTGGCGGTGGGGCAGGATGCCCGCGCCGCAGCTTTGACCCATCTGGCGATCGAGCAACTGCAGCCCGCAGAATTGACGCCGGCGCTCTCGGAACTCTCGGCGGCGGTGGATGCGGGAATCGAGCGGGCGTTCCGCCCCGATCGCGGCTTCAGCGAGAACCTGTCTCCTGAAGACCGAGCCCTCGTGGCCGCGGCTCTGGGTACGCGCCAGGCCATCGATGCGGCGTGGGTATCTGTGGGACCGGCGATGCAGCCGCTGCTGATGCCCTGGCTGGCCATGGCGGAAGTGGAGCAGGCCCGCTCCGGCCGGGGCATCCCCTCGCTGCCGGCGCTTCGGGCCTTGCGGCAGCGCGTTCTGGCCGAGCAGCCGGGCTATGACCCGGGACAGATCGCCGAGCCAGACATGATCGGGGCGCTGAAGTACCGGGCGGCGATGGATCCGGACTGGCGGGCGGCGCACCTGGTGACGTACAGCGCGGTGATGCTCAGCGACAGCCAGTGCACCCCGCCGCAGGAGCGGCCCGAGCAGATCATCAACCTTCAGCGGTCACTGCGTTTCCTGCGGCAACTGCAGGTGCGCGATGCCGACCGCTACCGCACACGAAATCCTGAGACGGCGCTGGGAGGGGTGCGGACCGGCGTGTGCGACCAGACCATGCCCGTCGCGGCGTCGGCGGCGACGCTGCTGGCGGCGGTGAGCACGCTGGAAGCGTTCGAGCAGTCGGCCGGTGGCGGCCAATAAGAAGTGCCGTGCAGGCGAATTGAGTCGCATCGGGAATTCGCAAGCCGGTTGTGCCGATGTGGATTCTCGGGCGCGGCAGCGGAACAATCGGAGCGGTTTCGGGCAGATTGTGCCAGCATGGCCGGCTGCTATCATCCAGTAGAGTGAAGGCGGCACGAGCGACCGCCCGTGGCCTCCAAAGGCAAGGAGACTCCAATGCGTCGATTTATCATGACTCTCGCTGCGACGGCTGTGCTGGGTGGTGCGGCGGCTGTGGCCTCGGCCCAGGATATGCAGGCACGTTCTGAAGCGCTGGGCAAACTGCTCAACACCGAACTGCCCACCGTGGACTTCAGCGGACACGAGTTCCGCACCGTCGTCGGCTTCCTCTCCGAACTGGCGAACCTCGACATCCTCGCCAAGTGGAACGAAGAAGGCTTCGGCGAGGGATTCGATCCGAACGCGAAGATCACGCTTCAACTCAAGAACCCGACCTCGCTGCTCACCATTCTCGAACTCGTCATGAAGCAGGCGACCGACGAGGAGACGACTTGGGTGCTCGGCGACGGCTACGTCGAGATCGGCACCAAGTCGATCCTTAACAAGAACAAGTACGTCCGCATCTACCCGGTGCGCGAACTGCTCTTTGTGCCGCCTCGCTTCGACAACGCGCCGCAACTGGACCTCAACCAGGTGCTGCAGAGCAGCTCGCGGAGCGGCCAGGGCGGCGGCGGCGGAAGTTCGGGTCAGTTCTTCCGCGATGATCAGGGTGATGAGAACAACGTCGCTCGCGGCAATGAGGCGGATCAGGCCAACGAACTGATCGACATCATCACCTCGATCGTCGAGCCCACGCAGTGGGAATCGCTCGGCGGCGACGGCGGCAGCATCCGCTACTTCCGCGGCAATCTCATCATCAACGCGTCCGACTACCTGCATCGCCAGGTTGGCGGATATCCCTTCGCTCCGGCCCGCACGAACGGCGCTCGGTCCTCGGCCAACGCCGGCGGACGCGGCCTTGGCCTGGCCAATGCCATCCCTTCGCCGCGCTACGTCACACTGACCGGTGACTGGGGCGTGGCGAAGATCGTGGACATCGAAGAATCGAGCATCCCGGTGCTCGTCGGCGGCCGCGTCATCGACTCGGGCGATCCCGGCAGGTAAGCCATCGCAATCACATCACGTCCATAACCGCGGGTCGCCGGTCAGCCGGCGGCCCGCTTGCATTTGCGGTGTATCCACGACTCTCGGCGCTGGCTCGTGGACCGGGCCTGCACTACAATCCCATCCACGCCTCATCGGGTCTGCGCGGCCCTTTCACGACATGGAACTGCAGCCATCATGAGTTGGATCGAGAACCGTTTCGAAGACAATCTCATCATCACCGGCGTCGATTTCGCGCTCAACTGGGCCCGCAAGTCGAGCATCTGGCCCATGACCTTCGGCCTGGCGTGCTGCGCGATCGAGATGATGGCCTTCGGTGCTTCGCGATTTGACGTCGATCGATTCGGCGCCGGCGCTTTCCGCGCCACACCCCGGCAGTCGGATCTCATGATCGTCGCCGGCACTGTGACGTACAAGATGGCCTCCCGCGTGCGCCGGCTCTACGAGCAGATGCCCGATCCCAAGTACGTCATCGCCATGGGCGCGTGCACCGTCGGCGGCGGGCCGTACTTCAAGTACGGCTATCACGTCGTCAAGGGCGTCGATCTCGTCGTGCCCGTGGATATCTACGTGCCCGGCTGCCCGCCGCGGCCCGAGGCGCTCATTGAGGGCCTCATGCGCCTGCAGGACAAGATCAGTGCCCAGACCATCGGCCTGCCCAAGGGAGCCCGGAAGGCCGCCCGCGAGTACGACATGCCGATTCCCGCGCCGGCGCTGGCGACCTGACGATCCGCCCGTCGTGCAGTGCCGCTTGCCGGAAATGTCCGGCGGGCAGCGTCAATTACCCCATCGCCTTCGGTATAATGCCCCGACCGTCGCGCCGCGACGATGGGACATTTCGTTACGAGGCCGATGGACTTGCCCATTCAGTTCGACAATCCCGGCGCTCTTCTGCTCTGTCTGCTCATTCCGCCGGTCGTGTGGTTCGGCTGGAGGCACCTCACGGGCATGTCCCCGCTGCGGCGCGGCATCATCTGCGCGCTGCGCTCCCTCGTCATCGCCCTCATCGCCGTCACCGTTGCCCAGCCCAAGTGGCTCGAACGCAGCGAGAGCATGACGGTCATCCTCATGATCGACCGCAGCCACTCGATCTCGCACCAGCTCGAGGCGAACGCGCTCGAGTACCTGCGGCGAGCCACGGATGATCCCAAGGGCAAGCAGCCCTTTGACCGCCTGGGCGTGATCAACATCGGCGCCGAGGCGCGCGTTGTGCAGGTGGTCGATCGCGCCACCATCCTCGAACCGAACACGACCATCGAAGAACGCAACGCGACCAACCTGGCGCATGCAGTTCGCCTCGGCCTGGCCATCGCGCCGCGCGATTCGGCCGTGCGCTTCGTACTCGTGAGCGACGGCAACGAGACGACGGGCAACGTCATGACCGTCGCGGACATCGCCCGGGCCAACAAGATTCCCATCGACGTTCTGAAGTTGACCTACGACTACCAGAAGGAAGTCAAGTTCGAGCGGATCATGGCGCCGTCGATGGCGCGCGAAGGCCAGCCCATCTCGCTCCGCTTCGCCTTGCGCAGCCGCCAAGCCACCACCGGCCGCATCTCGCTTTACCAGAACGACACGCTCATCGATCTCAACGCCGACGACCCGGCAAGCATGAGCGTGCCCGTCCAACTGGAAGAAGGCATCAACGTCCGCACGGTGAACCTGACGCTCTCGCAGAAGGGCCCGCAGCGGTTTCGTGCCGAGTTCGAGCCGGACAACCCGCAGGACGACCCGATCTCAACAAACAACCGCGCCGACGCAGTGGTCGTCGTGGGCGGTGAGGGGCGCGTGCTGGTCATTCACGAAACGACCGACGAGACCGCGTCGCTGCGCGCGGCGATGCGCGACGCCGCGATCGAAGTCGATACGGCGCTGCCCAGTGAGGTCACGAGCGATCTGCTCTTTCTCTCCGGCTACGACTCGATCGTCCTGGCCAACGTGCCGGCCCATGCGTTTGGCGCGGGCGTCGATGATGCGCTGCGGCGCTACGTGCATGACATAGGCGGCGGACTCATCATGCTCGGCGGGCCGGACAGTTTCGGCGCCGGCGGGTGGATCAACAGCGAAGTCTCCAAAGCCCTGCCCGTGCGGCTCGATCCGCCGGAGAAGAGCCAGATGCCCAAGGGCGCGCTCGTGTGCATCATGCACAGCAGCGAAATCCCCCAGGGCAACTACTGGGGACAGCAGTGCGCCATTGCCGCCGTCGAGGCGCTCAGCCGGCTGGATGACGTGGGCATCATCGACTTTGACTGGAACGTCGGCGGGCCGAATGCCGGGTGCAACTGGGTCTACAAGCTCAGCCCGGCCGGCGACAAGTCAGGCGCGATCAGCGCGATCAAGAAAATGACGATGGGCGACATGCCCGACTTCGCCCCGTCCATGCAGATGGCCCTCACGGCGCTGCAGAACAACACGGCGGGGCAGAAGCACGTCATCATCATCTCCGACGGCGATCCGAGTCCGCCGGGCCAGGCGATGATCAACCAGTTCATTGCCTCGAAGATCTCCATCTCCACCGTCATCGCCGGCGGGCACGGCAACCCGCAGGACGTGCAGCAGATGGCCAACATCGCCCGTCAGACCGGGGGAACGGCCTACAACCCGTCGCGGCCCAACCAGATGCCCAAGATCTTCATCAAGGAGGCGATGATCGTCCGCCGCTCGC
Source organism: Phycisphaerales bacterium (assembly GCA_020852515.1). Classification (NCBI taxonomy): domain Bacteria; kingdom Pseudomonadati; phylum Planctomycetota; class Phycisphaerae; order Phycisphaerales; species Phycisphaerales bacterium. Next base: position 317,897 of record JADZAS010000016.1, on the reverse strand, counting down.
TCATCGTCGAGGGCGAGACCTACCAGGCGATCCACCAGCCGACCGGTCGGCCCGGCCCGTTCGCCGGTCGCTGGCCCGCGCTGCCGACCATGCAGGGCTACGTCCTGACAGCGCCTCGCCCCGGCTACGACCCCGAGATAGTCAGCAACTTCGGCGACCGTGATCCGATCATGGCGCAGTGGCAATACGGCTTGGGCAAGAGCATCGCCTTCACGAGCGACGCCACGAGCCGTTGGGGTCAGGCCTGGGTGGACTGGGCGGACTTCCAGGGATTCTGGGAGCAGGTCGTGCGCTGGTCCATGCGGCCGGCGGCTCCAACCAACATCCAGCAGTCCACGCGCATCGAGGGCAACAAGGCGATCGTCGAAGTCAACGTGCTCGGCAGCGACAATCAGTTCGCCAACTTCGGCAAGATCAGCGCCCTCGTGCTTTCGCCCGGACTGAAGGAAGAACTCTTCAATCTGCAGCAGATCGCGCCGGGCAAGTGGCGCGGCGAGTACACCGTCGATGAAGAAGGCTCGTGGATCGCCAACATGATCTACGAGAGTGCCGACGGCGAGCGCAGTTCGATTCAGTCCGGCGTGTCGGTGCCGTACAGCCCGGAGTTCAGCGCTCTGCGCGACAACGCGCCGCTGATGACCAACCTGGCGCGAGTGACGCAGGGGCGGGAACTTCCCAGCGACCCTGCGCAGGCTGATCTCTTCAACCGCGAGGGTCTTGAGACGCCCAAGAGTCTCACCGACATCTGGCCGCTCATGGCGATCATCGCCGCTGGCCTGTTCCTGATGGACGTGGCGGCGCGGCGGCTGGCCATCGACCCGATCGCCCTGCGGCGGCGCATGTACGCTTTGATGCACGGCGGCTCGTCTTCGGCTGGGCAGAGCCTCGATCGCCTCAAGCAGACGCGCAGTGAAGTGCAGGAGCGCGTCACCGGCCGGCGCAAGAGTTCGCAGCAGATCGCAGAGGAGCGCGAAGCGGCCGAGGCGCGCTTCGAGGCCGACGCCGCCGGCGGAGCGGCGATCGATCTCGACAAGGTCGGGTCCGATGAGGGCGAAGGATCGCTCAAGAAGCCGCCGCCGGCTCGCACAAAGCCCGAGCCCGCCGCCGACGAGGCGGACGAGGGCTCGTATACCTCGCGCCTGCTCGAAGCCAAGCGCCGCGCCCGTCAGCAGGGCAAGGACAAACCGCAGGGAGGCGGCGATGGCTGAAGCGATGCAACTGCCCGAACTGCGCCTTCTTCAGAACAGTGCCGCCGAGGTCGTCAAACGCTGCGAAGCGCTGCGCGCCGTGATGGGCAACCTCAAGCGGGAGATCGCCCGCGTCATCGTCGGCCAGGATGAGATCGTCGATCTCACGCTGGTGGGGCTCTTCGCCAATGGCCACATCCTGCTCGAAGGTGTTCCGGGCCTCGGCAAGACGCTTCTGGTGCGCACGCTGTCGCAGGCGCTGCTGCTGCCGTTCAGTCGCATTCAGTTCACCCCCGATCTCATGCCAGCCGACATCGTCGGCACAAACATCGTAATGGAGAACCGCACGACCGGCCGGCGCTCGCTCGAGTTCCGCGCCGGGCCGGTTTTTGCGCAGATCGTGCTCGCCGATGAAGTGAACCGCGCCACGCCCAAAACGCAGTCGGCTCTGCTCGAAGCGATGCAGGAGCGCCGCGTGACGGTCGCGGGACGCACGTACAAACTCAACGAGCCGTTCATCGTGCTGGCGACTCAGAACCCCATTGAGCAGGAGGGGACGTACCGGCTTCCCGAGGCCCAGCTCGACCGGTTCCTGTTCAAGCTCGTCGTGCCGTACGCGACGCGCGGCGAGATGACCAGGATCCTCGAGCGGACGACGGCGGGAGGAGCGCCCGAAGTCAAGCCGGTGATCGACGCCGAGCACATCCTCCAGGCGCAGCAACTCGTCCGCGGCGTCGTCGTGGCCGAGCACGTGCAGGATTACGCCATCCGGCTGGTGCTGGCGACGCACCCGCGTGGAACCGACGCCCCCGCGGTGACGAACCGGTACGTGCGGGTCGGCGTGAGCCCGCGCGGAGCGCAGGCGCTCATTCTGGGCGCGAAGGTGCGCGCGGTGATCGACGGGCGCTTCGCCGTGTCCTTCCGGGACATTCAGCAGATGGCGCTGCCGGCGCTGCGGCACCGGGTGATGGTGAACTTTGAAGCCGAAGCGGAAGACGTATCGAGCGATGACGTGATCAATGAATTGGTCCGCCTTGTGCCGTGCGAGCAGGAGTCGGATCTCCCCGCCGTGACGGTCAACGGCCGATGAAAGTCGCGGGACTGATTCCCGCATGATGTCCAGAAGGGACGCTTCACGCGATGACGCAGGTCTCCACCGCGATGCCCCAGAGCCGGCGCAAGCGGCCGCAGAAGATCGATGATCTCATCGACTCGCGCCTGATGTCGCGCCTCGATCAGCTCGACGTCGTCTCGCGCAAGATCTTCGCGGGGAAACTGCAGGGCGAGCGCCGAAGCAAGAAGCGCGGCCAGAGCGTCGAGTTCGCCGACTTCCGCAATTACGTGCCCGGCGATGACCTGCGCTACATCGACTGGAACGTCTACGCCCGCCTCGATCAGCTCTTCCTCAAGATGTTTCTCGAAGAGGAGGACCTGTCGTTCTTCATTGTGATGGATTCGTCGATGTCGATGGACTACGGCGAGCCGGACAAACTGACCTTCTGCCAGCGGCTGGCCATGGCGCTGGGCTACATCGGCCTCGTGAACTACAACCGCGTGACGCTCGTCTCGTTTGGCGAGGGCGTGCGCAGCCGCCTGAGCAACCTGCGCGGCCGGCGCAAGACCCAGCAGATGGGCCAGTGGATCCTCGAGATGCAGCCGCAGGGCACGACCGACTTCGAGGCGGCCATGAAGTCCGTCGCACTGAGCCGGCAGGGGCGCGGCGTGATGGTGATCCTGTCTGACTTTCTCTACAAGACGGGCTACGAAAAGGGCCTGCGCTACCTCGTCGGCGGCGGATTTGACACCTTCATCCTCCAGACGCTCAGCCCCCAGGAAATCGACCCCGGCGCCACCAACGCGCTCAGCGGCGATCTCAAACTGCGCGACATGGAAGACGGTAACACCGCCGAGGTGTCCGTCTCGGCGGCGCTGCTCAAGCGGTACAAGGAGAATCTCAACGCCTACTGCGGCCAATTGCGCGACCACTGCATCCGCCGCTCCATGGTGCACATGGTTCTGCGGACGGACATGAGCATGGAAACGCTCGTGCTCGACTACCTGCGCAAGAGGGGCCTGCTCAAATGATCTGGGCCACTCCATGGCTGGCGGCGGTAGTGGCGGCGTGTCTCATTCCGCCGCTCATCCTCCTCTATTTCCTCAAGCTGCGCCGGCGCGAGCACTACATTCCATCGACGCTGCTGTGGAAGCAGTCGGTGCAGGACCTGCAGGCCAACGCGCTCTTCCAGCGACTGCGCATGAGCTGGCTTCTGCTGCTGCAACTCATCGTGCTCGCCCTCATCCTGCTGGCCATCGCCCAGCCTGAGTACGTCGGCGAGATTCAGCGCGGCTCGCGCACCGTGATTCTCATCGACCGCTCGGCCAGCATGACGGCGACCGACGTGGATGGGGGGGGCAGCCGGCTCGACGAAGCGAAGCGCCAGGCGATCGAGTACATCGATGGCATGAAGTCCGGCGGCATCATCGGCAGCGCCGCAGATACCGAGCAGGTCATGGTCATCGGCTTCAGTGACGAGGCGCAGGTCTACAGCACGTTCACCTCCAGCAAGGCCCAGTTGACCGCCGCAGTCCAGAGCATCACGCCCACGCACGGCCGCACCGCCCTTGGCGAAGCGATCGAACTCGCCCGCGCGTACACCATCAACACCGACCCCGAAACGGCGGGGCGCGACGTCGGCCCGCCTGCGACGCTGCTGCTTTTTTCCGACGGGCGCATTTCCGATCTTGACGATCAGGTGGCGCGGGCGAACGAGCCGGTCGTCTACCGTCCGGTGGGCAAGTCCGAGGGAATTTGGAACGTCGGCATCGCGGCCCTGGGCGCCCGGCGGTCGCTTGAGGATTCGGAGAACCTCGAAATCTACGTGCGCGTGGCGAACTACTCGACCGAGCCGCGCACCGTCGATGTGGACTTGTCGGTGGGCGACCTGCTGGTCAATACGCGCACGCTGACGATCGAGGGAGCCACACTGGCCGACCCCCGCAAGGCCGCAGCGGAGTCGGGCGAGGGTGCGTCGACGACGCCGCTCGAAGGGGCGACCGAGCCGTCCGCGGAAGAGGGTTCGCGGCCCCAACTTCTCCCGGGCTCCAACTCGGTCACGTTCGCACTCAGCGATCCGCGCGGTCTGACGATCGGCATCCGGCTGCACGCCGATGACGGGCTGGCGATCGACAACGTGGCCTACACGGTCATTCCGCCAGCCCGGCAACTTACCGTTGCGCTCGTCGCCCCGCCGGACGGCTGGATCATCGAGTCGGCGATGTCGGGTATTCCGTTCCTCCAGCGCATTGAAAATCTTTCGCCCGAGCATTTCGCCAACCTGGCGTCGACGGGCGACACGGAAAAGTACGACCTGATCATCCTCGATGGCGTCAATGTTGAGAAACTCGGGCCCGGCAGGTATCTGACCTTTGGAATCGCGCCGCCACTGCCGGGCTTCTCCAAGGGCGAGTCGAAGTCGAACAACACCGCACTGTCGTGGAAGGAAGATCATCCGATCAATGCGAACATGAACTACCACACGCTCTTCGTGTCGCCGACCGAGCCGCTCGATGTGCCGCGCGAGGCGAGCGTGCTCGTGGAGGGTTCGGATGGGCCGATGGTGGTTGAGGCGTTTCAACGCGGCGTTTCGGTTATCGCCGTTCAGTTCCGTCCGGTGGCGTCGAACTGGCCATTTGACGTCAACCTCGTGAAGTTCATGCAGAACACGCTGGACTACCTTGGCCGGCTCGGCGATGCGCTCACCGAAGAGACCCTGCGCCCGGGCCAGGCGATCGTGGCGCGGCTGCCTTCCAACGCTTCGGAGATATCGATCCTCCGGCCAGACGGCGTTTCGGCGCCGATCGATCCGCTTGACCCGACGATGACGAGTTACACGTCCGACCTCGCGGGGCTCTACGTCATCAAATACAAAACGCCGGATTCTGCCGATGAGCAGACGCGCGCAGTGGCCGTGAATTTCTTCGACGAGGCGGAGGGCGACATCGCCGCGGCCGAATCCGTGCGGTTCGGGCGCGATGCGGTGGAGACGGTGGATGCCGAATCCGGCGTGCACAAGCGAACGCTGTGGCCGTGGGCGCTGCTGGCGGCGCTGGCGTTTCTGTGCGTCGAATGGGTCGTGTATAATCGCAAGGCCTACGTGTGATGTTCCGTTCGCGTCGCGACCGTGCCGCCCTCCGGTCCCGCCTGCTGGCGCTGTGCGCGGCGCTGCTGGCGGTGCTGGCGCTGACCGCACCAGCGGGCGCCGAACCCCAGCCGGTGCTCAGCGTGTCCGTCGGGCACGGCGGCGCGGTGCGGACGCACTACTTCTTCCCGATCCACGTCGAGGTTTCGTGGGTCTCCCCGCCGGGGGAGCCGATCACCGGCGACGCGCAGCGGGCGCACGTGCAGGTCCGCGTGCCCCAGGACATGGTCTACAGCCAGGTCATCACGCGCGAAATCACGATCCAGCCCGGGCAGAAGTCAGCTGTCGTCGTCTACGCTCGCACGCTTGAAGATTTCAGCGAACTTGAGGCGACACTGCGCGATGATCGTGGCAGAGTGCTGGCCCGCACGCGCCCCAGTTCGGCGGCCATCGGCGGCTGGTGGCGCATTCAGGACAGCGACGCCATCGTGATCGCCGTCGGGAAATCGACGCTCCCTCGCAGCGGCTGGCTCTTCGATCACGGCAGCGTCAGTCCCGTAAAAGTAGAAGAACTCGAAGCAGCCGATCTGCCGCGCGAGTGGCCGGGCTACGACGGCGTTACGCTGGTGGTGCTCGAAGACCTGCAGGCGCACCGCCTCGATGCGGCGCAGCTCGCGACCCTGCTCGAGTGGGTGCAAGGCGGCGGAAGACTGGCCGTCACCGTGACCAATCAGCTTGAGACCTTCAGGCAGGTACTCGGCGACATGGACTGTCCCGTCACGTTCGGCTCGTACGAGGCGAACCCGTTCGACCAAACCGTCGGCGACGTGCTCAGACGGGCAGTGGCGCGAACCATGCATCCGGATGAATACGGGCCGACGCTCACTCTCGACAGCAGTTCCCCTTTGGCGTGGTACAGCCAGTATCTCTCGACACTGATCAACGAACTGGCCTCCTATGGCGGCCGCACCTTCTACGGCCGGCAGATCGCTCTCGACGAGTCGGCCCAGGCGAAGGGATGGCGCATCCGTGATGCGAGGCTCGCGTTTGACCCGGAGCGAGCTGTGCCGGCCGAAAGCGCGCCCACGAGCGGGCACGTTGCGTGGGGTCCGCTGGGTCTGGGGGAAGTGACGCTGCTGGGAGTTGATCCGGCTTCGCTCGCTGGGGCGGACGCGAACGAACTGCGCGGCGTGGGCTGGTGGCACTGCCTGCTGCACATTGCGCCTCTTCGCTCCGCCGTGCCGGTGAGTCTGCGGGAATCGTCCGGCTACTACCGGGATGTTCAGGGCTCGGTCAACTCCGCGATGTCCACGACCGCCGTCAATGAGATGCTCGACACGCTCAGCGCGCCGTTCGGGGTGAGCCGGGGCCTGTTCGGCGCCATTGCGGTGGCCTTGCTTCTGCTCGTGGTGCTCATCGGGCCCGTTGATTTCTTCCTGCTGCGATGGATCCGGCGCGAGCCGCTGACGTGGATCACCTGCCCGCTGCTCGTGCTGCTCGCCTGCGGCGCCATCTATCTGGCGCAGGAAGCCGTCAGTTACGGCCGGGCCCGCGTGTGCCGCGCCACGCTCATCGACGCAGCATCCGGCGCGACGCGCGGCGTGACGACGTCACTCACCGCCATCTTCTCCAACCAAGGCGGTCGTTACGCTCTTCAAGGCTCCGAAGACGGCGTGTATCAAACTCCGGCCAGTTGGAATTCGCCCTGGGGCTACTACTCGGGCGGCAACGCGGGCGGAACGCTGGTGCCCATCGCGCAGGGTTCGCGAGGCTCGCTGGTTGAATCGATCAATGTTCCGCTCGAGAATGTCCGCTGGCTGATGGAGCGCGGCCCCGCGAGCGTTCCGGAGATGAGTGCGCTCGTTCATTTCGACCGGGCCCGCGACCGGCTGTTCGTAGATGTGTCGGCCCCGCCGGGCTGGGAAGGACGAGTGGCCGCGGTGCAGTGGAACGAGGGGTGGTATGTGCCTTCACCGGCTTCCGGCACGCTCCTGCAGGGCAAATTGCAGCGGGTGGAGTTCAAGCGCGATCCCGGAGATGAAGAGGCGGCCAAACAGCGGCAGCGCAGCAGCATGGCCGAGCCGTGGGGGTACTACTCGAACGACCTGCTCAGCGGGTGGGTCCACGACTCGTCGTACCAATTGCCCGGCCACCGCGAAATCGCGCAGCAGATCGCCGGGCTCGGGCCCTCCGTCGCCGCGGTGCTCATCGACTTCGACCACCGCAGCGAACTCGAATTGACGCGAAACGGCGCGACAGTGGACGCCGAGTGGAGCGAGGTCATACACGTGCGGCTGCTCGCGCCGGCCCAGCGCGCGGCGGCGGCGAACGAGGAGCCTGAGCCGTGATCGAATTGCGCCACGTCACCAAGCGGTTCGGCTCGCTCACGGCGCTGGACGACCTCTCGCTCGGGCTGGAGCGCGGCGACGTGTTCGGCTTCATCGGCCCCAACGGCGCCGGCAAGAGCACGACGATGAAGATCCTCGCGTGCCTGCTCAAGCCCGACGCCGGGTACGCCACCGTCTGCGGCATGCCATGCGCGACGCATGGCGCGAATATCCGCCGCGTCATCGGCTACATGCCCGATTTCCTGGGCGTGTATGCCGACCTGCGCGTGCATGAGTATCTGGACTTCTTTGCCTCCGCCTACGGCATGCCGCGGCGCGATCGCAAGAAGATCGTCGGAGACGTGCTCGATCTCACCGATCTGACTTCGAAGCGCGATGCGATGGTGGACAGCCTCTCGCGCGGCATGCAGCAGCGCCTGGGCGTGGCGCGCGTCCTCGTGCACGATCCGGACGTGCTGCTGCTCGACGAGCCCGCGTCGGGCCTCGACCCGCGGGCGCGCATCGAAATCCGCAGCCTGCTGCTCGAACTCCGCCGCATGGGCAAGACGATCATGATCTCGTCGCACATCCTCTCCGAACTGCACGAGATGTGCAACACCATCGGCATCATCGAGAGGGGCAAATTGCTCTTCAGCGGTTCGATCGACGAGGCCATTCGGCGCAGCGGGCTCCACCAGGGCATCGAACTCCGCGTGGACGATCACCACAAGGCGGCGATCGTGCTGCGCGGCCTGGATGTCGTCACCTCCGTCGAGATCGAGCAGGATCGGCTCGTCATCATGATCGAAGGCGAGCGTGAGGCGTCGCGCGCCGTGCCCGCGGCGCTCGTCGCCGCCGGCATCGGACTCGAAGCGATGCAGCCGCGCACCGTCAAACTCGAAGACGTCTTTCTCGTGCTCACCAAGGGCGAAGTCAGTTGACCGGCGCCACGGCCATACCGGATGCACCGCTCAACCGCTCGCGCTGGCGGTGGGCGATCTGGCTGATCGCATGGCCGTTTTGGCTAGTTCGCGGCAGCATCGGCCTCGTGCTCAATCCCATGCTGCTCAAGGAACTCAAGGTCTCCTCGCGGCGCAAACGGACGTACTTCCTAAGGGCGGCCTATTTGCTGGTGCTCGTCGCGGCCCTGCTGCTCACCTGGTGGATCGTGATTCAGGAGTCGATGACCGGCGCGACGGCGGAACTGCTCCAGCGCCAGGGGCAGACCGGCCAGGCGCTCTCGCTCACCCTCGGCTGGATCCAATTGATCGCGCTCGTGCTCATCGCGCCCATGCTCACCGGCTCGTGCGTAAGCGATGAGATCGAAGACCGGTCGATCGACGTGCTGCTCATCACGCCGCTGAGCGCGGGGCAGATCATCGTGGGCAAACTGCTCAGCCGGTTCGCCTACGTCTGCCTGCTCGTGCTGCTGTCGGCGCCGCTGCTGCTGGCGATGCGCACCTACGGCGGCTTCACGCTCGAACAACTGATCAAACTCGAATCACTCTCGCTGACGACCGCGCTGCTCGGCTCATCGCTGGCCATTCTGCTCTCGTGCTGGGAAGCGCGCGGCTGGCGTGCGGTGGCGATGGCCTACTTCTGGATGGCGCTGTGGTGGCTGGCGCTGCCGCTGCTGATCGTCGGCGTGTGGTTCATCGTAATCTCCCTGATTCAGCGCATCGCGCCATGGATGCCCCTGGGCCTGTGGATCTTCGACTGGGAGGCTTACCCCTTCCTGATGCTGCACAACAACCCGTTCATGGTGATGTGGCTGCTCACCTTTGAAGCCATGGCCGGCCCCGTCGTCCCCTGGCCCACCGATCTGGCGTTTATCACGACCAACGCGATCAACGTCATGACGTCGGCAGCGCTGGTGTCGCTGGCCGTGCCGCTGCTGCGGCGCACGGCCAGGAAGCGCATCGCCGCCACGGAATCGCTCGGCCGATCGTGGTTCGTTCGATTGCTGCGGCCACGGCGCAAAGCGCCCGTGGCGGCCGTCGGGCCGTCGATCGCCGCTGACGAGCCGGCGACGGCCCAGGCGGCCGCCCACCCCGCACACGCCGCGGAGGCGAATCTCGACGTGCCGCGCGTCTGGGAGAATCCGGTCCTGTGGCGCGAGATGCGCTTTGCAGTGCTGCGCCGGCCGATCGTGAGCGCCTGCGTGGCGCTGCTGCTGCTGGGGCTGCTTTTCTGGTACAACGTCAAGGCGTACATGCACATGGAAGCGGACATGGTGCTGCCACTGCTGTGGATCGCCGTCATCGCCCAACTCGTGATCGCCTGCGTCGTCAGTCCCACCACGATCGCCTCAGAAAAGCAGGCGCGCTCGTGGGAGGTGTTGCTTTGCGCGCCGGTGCGGCCGATGACCATCCTCTGGAGCAAGGCGGCAGGCGCGCTGAAACTGGCGCTTCTGCCGCTCGCCGCGCTCCTGCTCGAATCGCTCTACTACTCGACCCGGCACTCGGTGCTGCTCGCGGTGGCGCTGCACGTGGCGCTGATCGCCACGGCCTTTTCGATCCTGCTGGCCTGCACCGGCGTGCTGCTGAGCATGTTCATGAAGCGCAGCATGACGGCCATGGCGACCAACCTCGCCCTGGCGATTACGCTCTGGGGCGGCCTGCCGGCGATTGTGGGAATCTTCGCCGGCCTGAGCGGCGGCTCGAATCAGTTCGAAGAGATGTTCGGCGTGATGATGACCGTCAACCCGTTCTACTGGCTCGCGGTCGTCACCGACCATCTCGTCTCGTCGTCCTACGGCGGCGATGCGACATACGAACTGCCGTTCTGGGACACGCACCTGCGGCTGGCGGACTTCACCGCCGTGGTGATCTTCGTCTCGGTGGTTGTGAGCGCAGCTGGGCTGGGCCTGCTTTATGCAGGCTCGACCTGGTTCAACCGCATCGCGGGCCGGGCGAGTTAAGCCGCCGCCGCGCGCCGTGGCCGCGCGGCTTGGGGCCCGCCCCGCATCGTGCCGCTTCGAGATCAGGCGTGACGATCGATCGTCCGGTACACCGAGTTGAGGTGATCGTACCAGCGGCCGACCTTGGTCGCGGCCGTCGACTGGCCCTCGCCCTGGTTCTCGAGGAACTTCATGCCTTCGGAGAGGTAACGCATGCCGCTTTCCAGTTCGGCGCGGGCGCGGTCGGCGGTGACGGTGACGTTCTGATCACTGAGCCGTTCGAGCCGCTCGATCTGGCTGTTGACCTTGTTGAGGCGGTCAGCGAGGCGCTCGCTGTTGTTGCCGCCGTCGATTTCCTGCTGAAGCCGGTCGCGCATGGACGTGAGCCGGTCGCGCATGGAGTCGACGTCAATGCTGCCGGTGAGCTGGGTGCCTTGGATTTCGATTCCGATGCTGGACATCGCAAGCCTCCTTCAGGGGCGATCGTGGATGACGGAAGAATCCATTCCGCCGTCGCTCCGTGGCGCTGGTGCGGCCCTCCATGGCCTGCGGACATATGAACCGTCGGATCATTCGCAACCGCCATGCCAGAAAGACTTACCGGTTTTCATGGGAAAGAACCGGTGGTCCGCGCGCGCCTGAGGCAGGTATTGCGCTTCGCGCGGGGCATGGATTGCGCACCGGCGTTATTGCTCAGGAATCGCGGCCGGCCAGTCGCCAGCGCCGCGCCATCCACACGAGCGCCGCGATGCCCAGTGGAATGAACACCACGACCTCGCCGGCCCGATCGAGCAGCACCGCCGCATCGAGATGGCCGGTGAGTGATGGATCGGCCAGCAGCATCGAGCCCAGTTTGGCCACCGCGAATTCACGAAAACCCACGCTTCCGATCGGCGCCAGCGTCGAGACCATGCTGATGACAGTGAGGTAAACGCCGTCGCGCAGACTCAGATCCACGCCAAGAATCGTCACGGCGACGTACAGCCGCCCGCCGTAAGCCGTCATGTCCACCAGGCGCAGCAGCACGGCGAGCACGACCCAGCGCGGCGAAGCGATCATCCCCGAAGCGCCCTGCCAGCGCCCCGCCAGCAGTCGATGCGAGCCGACGTACACGCATGCGGCACAACCCGTGGCGAGCAGCCCCGCCAGCAGCCCCAGCCACCACGCGTCCACCTGCGGCCGGAGCAGCGTTGCCACGAGCACGCAGCCGAGCGTCATGAACATGAGGCAGGCGAGGGCGGCGTACCAGCCGATCAGTATTGAGTAGGGCAATCCATCCACCCGGCGATGGTGCGCCAGGCGGGCGGGCATGCCCAGGCGCACCGGGGCATAGTTGAGCAGGTTCACGCCCGCATTCACCGCCTGGATGTCCCACAGCGGGACGCGCGCGACCGGGTGGATGATGGCCCAGAAGATGCCGCCGTTGGCCACGACGCTGACAATCGTGCAGCCGACCAGAGCCGCGTATTGCTGCCAAGTCGCGTTCGCCAGGCCGGCGAACTGCTGTTCGCGGAGGGCGTCGTAGATGATCCATGCGAGCAGTCCGATGCCGACGATAAAGCCGGTGATCTTGAGCCCCGTCCGCCGCCGCGATGCCGCAGTGGGCGCCTGCTCGGTCTCCGCCGCTTCAGGCTGCGAGGGCGATTGCGTCACGAGCCGTGTTCCGCATCACGTCGTGTGCCCCGGCGGATGACGCGCAGCGCGGCCATGCCATCGGACCATTTGATCTTCTTGCCCTCTCCGACGCTTCGTGGGTGGTACGACACCGGCACCTCCTCGATGCGTTCGTTGATGGCCGCTGCGGCCGCCGTGATCTCCGGCTCGATGCCGAAGCGGTCCTCCCTGAGCATCGGCAAAATGTGGGCAAGCACGGGAGCGGCGAAGACTTTATAACCGCACTCCATGTCGGTCAGGTGCAGACCCGTGCGCCAGTTGGAGAGTTCGGTCAGCAGTCGATTGCCCAGCGCGTGCAGCCGCAGGCGAAAGGTCGCGGGTTCGTAGTGGGGGCCGAAGCGCGTGCCGAAGACGATTCGGCTGCGGCCCTGGACGATCGGTTCGAGCAGGCGCTCGTAGTCGGCCGGGTTGTATTCCAGATCGGCGTCCTGAACGATGACGGCATCAGCTTCGGCGGACTCTCCGAGCACCGCGGCAAAGCCGGTGCGGATGGCCGCGCCCTTGCCGCGATTGCGCGGCTGCGTGCGGATCGTGTGGCGCTCGGCGAATGATCGCAGCAGGGCCGGTGTGTCATCCGTCGAAGCGTCATCAATGAATACGAGTCGCCGCTCCCATTCTGGCCGAAGCGCAGCGGCTTCCACGCGGCTCACGCACTCCAGCAGCGTCGCTTGTTCGTTGTAGACCGGAATGACGATGTACAGCCGGGGCAAGTCGCGTGAGGTTAGGGGATTTCAGGGACTGAAACTCGCCCGCAAGACAAAACGCAGCGCGAACGAGCGCTCATACCTCGACGGCGATCGGCGCATACCACCGGTCCAGCACCGCCCGCCAGTCGGCGATTGTGTGCACCTTGATGAACTCGTTCTTCACTGCCTCGGGTTGCGGGTGGTGGTCGCTGAACTTGATGCCGAACTTGCGCATGAGTTTGCCCGCCATGGCCTCGCCGTGTTCGGCCACCGACAGCGAGAAATGTTCAAGCAGGACTTCGCGCTGCTCGTCGAGCGTGGGCTCCGTCGGCTCCTGCCCGCCCATGATCTGGCGCGCCTGACGGAAGATCCACGGGTTGCCGATGCACCCGCGCGCGACGCTCACGGCCTTGATGCCCGTCTCCTCGATCATGCGGAAGATGTCGGCGGCGGTCCATATGTCGCCCGAGCCGAAGATAACCTTGTCGGGATGGCGAGCCGTGAGATCGCGCAGGAACGCCCAGCGGCTCGGGCCGTTGTACTTCTGCACGACGGTGCGGCCGTGCACGGTGGCCCATGAATAGCCGAGTTCGTAGAGCGCATTGAAGATGCGCTCGAAATTGGCGGCCGCTTCGGTTGAATCATCTGAACCGCGCCGGAGTTTGACAGTGGTCGGGATGTGGCTCGGGACCGCATCGCGCACCGCCTTGAGCACGTCGATGGCATCTTCAGGATGGGCAAGAAAGTGGCCGCCTCGGCACTTGCGCGCAATCTTGCGCACCGGGCAGGCCAGGTTGACGTCGATGACTTCGTAACCCATGCCCGCCAGCAGCGCGCCCGCCGCGGCCATCTCGCCGGGCTCGGTGCCGATGATCTGGCCCGCCAGCGGGTGATCCTCGGCGCTGCCCGGCACGTTATCGGCGAGCACATCAAGATCGGCCTTGGCCAGTCCCTTGCCGCCAGCGAGCAGGATGCGATCAAGAAGGGCCTCGGTGATGCAGTAGGGGGCGCCGTGGCGGCGGGCGATGATGCGCATCGCCGCGTCGGAATACCCCGCCAGGCCCGCCTGGAAGAACGGTGCATCCATCGTGGGCAGCACGGCGCGAATGCGAGAATCGACTTTGAAGGCCTCGGTCATCGGCGAATCTTATATGCGGCAAGCGCCTGCGACGCGCGGCCGTTTGCCGGCGCTTGAGACACTGCACGATTCCGTCGCTTTCTGCCCGCCCCGGGCGCCTCCGTCCGTCATAACCTTGAGAGCGTGGCCGACGTGCTGCTCATTACGGCGGGATGGGTGCTGGCGGCCGTCGGAGCCGGCCTGGCGATCCACTTTGCGCTTGGCGATCGACTGCTGCGCCGGGGCGTGAAGGCGCGGCGATGCCCGAAGTGCTGGTACGACCTCTCCCATTCGCCCGGCCTCACCTGCAGCGAGTGCGGCTACGTGGCGCAGCGCGAGCGCCAACTCCATCGCGTCAGGCGGTGTCGTGGGCACTTGGCGCTGGCGATCACGGCGCTGCTGACCGGGCACGTGGCGATCCGTGGACCGGCGATCAAGCAGCGCGGCTGGTGGGCCGCCGTGCCGACCACCGCTTTCCTGCTTTTCTGCGAGCATCTGGAAGTATCCGCCGCAAGCCAGTTCTTGCCGTCGGGACCAGCATTTTCCAGCACCGCCATGCTGGCTCCAGTGGCGACGTCGACGTGGCGCTCGGACGCGGGAGATGAACTCTTCAACGAGCGCTTCTGCGGCTCGATGTGGGGCTGGCAGAGATGGATCCTGCTCTATCGCTGCTCGCGCCTCGTCCCTGCCGACACGTCCTCCGGCCAGGTTTTGTATACTGCCGCTTCGGGGTCTTCGGCATTGCCCGGTCGAGTGATGGAGAGCGAACTGAGCGCGCACATCGCCGATCCGACGCAATCGGCACACCTTCGCCGGCTTTGGAATCGGGCGCTCGACGAGGTCGTCATCACCGCGCCGAGCGTGGCGCCGGATGGCACGGTGTCGGTCACGCTGTCCGGTTCTCCATGGTTCCGATCCGAGCGCTGGCGTTGCCTGCTGCTGTTCGTGGAAGGCCAGACGGAGCCCGTCAAAGGCCGCCTGCTCATTCCCGCGGGCGGCGGGCGCACTGCGGCGACGCCGCTTCGCATCGCCGTTCCCGCAGATGGCGTGCTGCGCCTGCGCGTTCAGCTGGCCGAGCCGCGTCCGCCGCGAACCCTCGTGGAATTCTCCGAATGCACGCCAATCTGGGAGATCGCCATTGAGCGGCGATTCGAGTGGTGATGCGACCGGCTGCGCGGGCGGGCTTGTTCCCGCATCGCGGCGCGCAATGATTCGACTTCACGGCATTGAGCACGCGGAAAAGGAGTCGGGATGAACATCGGCAGGATGGCGGCGGCAGCGGCGATGAGCGCAGCAGTGCTCTTTCAGGCTTCGTGCATGAGCGGGGGCCGGCTCACCGAGGGCACCGAGCCGCGGCCGTACCCGTACGACGCGGAGATCCTTCGTACGCTGGACGTCCAGATCTTCCGTGACGGCTCGCACATCGAACTGGTCAGCCACACCACGCAGAGCCTCGATGATTTCGACCTCTGGCTCAACGAGCGGTACCTGCGGCACATCGACCATCTGCCGCCCGGCGGCTCGTTGAAGCTCTCGCTCTACGAGTTTCTCGACGAGTTCGGCGAGCCGTTCCGCGGCGGGGGCATCTGGAGCACGAACCTGCCCGAGCCGGTCGTCAAGGCGGAGGTCCAGACCGCAGAGGGGCTGGTCGGCTTGATCCCCATCCCGGAGCGCGACCGCTAGCGGGTTGGCTGCCGCCGTGCAGAGGCGCCCAAAAACCAGACAGCCGCGTTCATCATGAACGCGGCTGTCCGAGATTCGACAGGTCATCCTTGACCTGATTGAGACGCGAGAGTCTCAGGCGGCGCGGCGAGCGTAGCGGCGGGTGCCGTAGCGACGCGTGCTGCCGTAGCGGCGGGTGCGACCCGTGGCGCCGACGAGACGCAGCCCGGTGTTGGTGCGGCGGGTCTTGTTGGTCTTGCGGGTCTTGCTCTTGTAGGTGCGCGTGGTCTTGCCGGTCGCCTTGCGGGTCTTGCGGTTCTTCTTCGTGCCCGTGTTCGACTTGGTGGTGTTGTTCCACGTGCCATTGGTCGTCCAGTTGCCGTTCTGGCCGGGGACGTTGTTCTTGTAGTTCCGGCTGTTGGGATTGAAGTTGCCCGGCTTGCTGTAGCACTTGCTGAAGCAGTTGCTGATGTGGTAGCAGATCTGGTTCGTCGTCCAGTTGTAGCACTGGGCGGGGGTGATCCAGCCCTGCTGGAGCGCGTACTGGATGAACTGCGGCCAGATGGTCGCTTCGGTCTTCTTCCAGTTCTTGCTGTTGGTCTTGCAGGAGAAGGTGGGGAACCAGAAGGACTTGCCGTTGAACTTCGTGCAGAACGCGTAGCCGTTCTTCTTCAGGTTGGCCCACACGAAAGCGGGGGTCTTGCGATACTTGCTGGCGATGTTCTCGACGACGCTGTAGGGCGTCTTGCCGTTCTGAACGCTCGTCTTGAAGGTGCGGCCAAAGTTGTACGTCTTGCTCATGATGACTCCTCAAGTCATGCGGCACCGGTCATTCGTTCTCGACCTTGCTGTGCCTGGTTTGCGAATGTCCGGAGGACTGTCGGGTCGGATCAGTCTGTGGCGCTGAGCGAAGCACACTGCATCGCAATCGCCTTGATCGATCCATCCACCCCGCGGTCCAGTCTGCTCCTGACGCCAGTGAATCCACCAGTCGGTTGCGGATTTCCCGCAATGCCAGTGCATATCGACAGCGAAAGCCGGGGAAATAACTGAACTTGCAAAAGTTGTGAAAAACGTCCGGTAAGGGCCGGTCTGCTGTTTTCCCGGGAATTGGCGAAACCGCAGCGCGCAACATCTTCCAGCACAGCATCTTGGGCGCGCAGCGCCAAGCGCGACTCACGCCAGTCGAGGCTGAACGGGAGCCTGCACTTTTTCAGGCGCGCTCAAGAACTTCGCTCAACGCGTCGGCGAGACGAACACTTCGATCCGGCCGTCTTCGTGGAAGATGCCCACGCGGTCGGGATGTTGCGACCACAGGTGCTTGCCGAGATGCTCCGGGCGAAACCAGAATTCTGGAATGGACATTTCATCGCGCGCATAGCGATCGAGAAACCTGCAGACTGCCTGGCAGCAGAAGAGTCCGATCGTCGTCGTTTCAAACTCCTCTTCGCCCTCGGGAACCGAGGCTTCGTGGGTGAGGATCGCGGCCAGTTCGGCGGCGCGCTGGGCGGGCAATTGCCATTCATACAGCGCCACGGCTGAATCTTCCGCGCCCTCCAGACGCCAGCGCACGTATTCAGCCACGCTCGGGGCGCCCTCGACGATGACGTCGCGACTGCGGCGGACCTCGCTGCGATTGATGCCGTACTGCCCGGCGGGATCCCAGAACACCGCGGCCTCGTCCGCCTGGAGGATGCGCAACCCCGTGTGCGTGCCATGCACCTGCCCCTGGCAGATGAGCACCTGCATCGCCGGCTGCGGCTCGTCGAACGCCGCAGCATCCACTGCGGCGCTCTGGCGGTCGATCCAGTCGGCGGGAGCCTGCGGACCGCTCGACGAACAGGCGGCGAGCGAGCCTATCCAGAGCGACAGCAGGCAGGCCGGCAGCAGGCGGAGGATGTGGACGCGGTGGAGCATTGGTCGGACCTTGCGAAGACTATCGTTGTGCAGCCGTTATCCGGCCCCCGGCGGCGGCTGGAAGAGCGGAATCGGGCAATATTCGGCCGGGCGCGGCGTTGAACCCACTGGAAAAGGCATGGACGAGGCGCTGGACACCACCCTGGACTTGGCCTCGCGCGGTGACCAGAGCGCCTGGCGGGCAATCGTTGACCGGTACGCGCCTCGCGTCTACGGCCTTCTCAAGTCGCAGTGCGGCGACGCGGAACTGGCGGAGGAAATCGCCCAGAGCGTCTTCTGCACCGTGGCG